>NZ_JAMYTU010000005.1:0-278089 GCF_040322615.1 Mesorhizobium sp. M0119 | reverse complement strand
GTCATCCGATGCTGGCCTCCACTCCAGCCAGCATCTTGAATCACAAAACAGATAAATCTGGAATCCCCTTTGATTCCGTCAAAGGGGGAACCGCTCTAGGCGCCGCTACGCTGAACAGCACCTCACCGGGCCTTTTCGCCTCACCCGCCTACCCTACCCGCCTCAGCGATACTCGAAGATCGACCGGAATATCCCGGGCGCGATTACCGATAGCGGATTGACGTCGAGGATTGGCTTGTTGGCGTTGCCCCTGAGCCTGTAGGTGACGCCGATCAGGCCGCGGTCGCGGCCGTTGCCGAGCAGCGCGCCGATCAGCGGCAGTTCGCCGAAGATGCGGTTTACGCCATAGGCCGGCATGAACGTGCCGGTCATGTCCATATTGTTGTTCTGGTCGTAGAGCGTGCCCTGGAAGGTGGTGCCGATGCGCGAGCCGCGCAGCACGCCGTTGCGCAGCTTGAGATAGCCGCTGCCCTTGTCGATCTCGCTGAAACCGCGCTCGAACTTCACCCTCGACGTGTCGAGATTGCCTTTGACCGCCTCGTTGAGGCTGCGGCTGTCGCCGGCCGGCGTCGTCGATACGATCGAAGCGAGCTTCGGCTCGTTGACGACAAAGAAATTCCTGGCATCGACCTGGCCTTTCATCGGCCCGTCGCCGGCCCCGGTGAGCGCCAGCGTGATCGAGCCGCCTTCCATATGCTCGTAGATGTTGAGGAAGCGCAGTATGGCGCCGGCGTCGGCCGACTTCATGTTGAGCGTGCGCATGCCGCCGCCGGTCGTGTTGCTGACGGTGATCGCGGCCCCCGAACTTGCGGTGGCGCTCACCTTGAGCCCGTTTACCCGGGAGCCGGCGGCGCTGTAGTCGAGCTTCAGATTCGACAGCACCTCGTCGTGGAAGCCGGTCAGGGAGCTGACGTCGGCGCTGACCGAGATCGCATCGACGCCGGTGGTCTTGGTGGCGGTATCGACGTCGGACGTGAATTGCTTGATCAGCGAGCGTGCGTCCAGCGCGCTGCCGCTGACCTCGACCGCATAGGCCTTACCTGATCGCTTCACCGAGACGGCGACGTCGTCGCCCCTGTTCAACGTGACCTTGCTGAACCGGGCCGAGGACAAGGCGCCGTTGACCAGCACCGCGCTGCCGTCGATGGAGAAGGTCTTGCCGTCGAGTTCGAAATTGGACAGCGTCGTGGTGTCGCCGGTCTTCGCCATGGCGAAGACGACCTTGGCGGGAATGCCGGGGCCCTTGCTCCAGCCAGCCCAGGGAATGTCCAGCCTGGCATTGGTCAGGTCGGCCGACACGTTCTGGTTGCCGGTGCCGCTCTTGTCGATTGCCACCTTGATGGTTCCGGAAAGCAGCGTCGACAGGCCAGGCATGGCGGTGGCGCGCGTCTTGTCGTCGAGCACCAGCGCCACTTTACGACTGCGCGGCGGGCCGCCATCCCTGAGCGGCTCGATCAGGTCGAGCTCGGCCGGAATGCCGTTGAGCAGTGCCTTGGCCGAGATCACCGCCCGGTCGGGCGCGACCGTGATCGAGCCGTCGGCATGGCTGACCGTCTGGCCCTCGAACGGCTTGCCCAGCGACAGGTCCTTGTAGTCGAGCGCCACCAGCCAATCGAGTTTGGACGAGTCGACACCGGACTGCAGCGGAATATCGGCCTTGACGTGGCCGGCCACCGTGCCGGACAGGTCGTCCGGCAGCAGGCCGACATGGCGCATGGCGTTGATCGGGTCAAACGATGCCAGTTCGGCGATTGCCGGCGCCTCGCCGGCGACATCGATATCGAGCGCGCCGATCACCGGCGGATGGTTCGCCGCCTTGACGGTGAGCGTGCCGTTGCTCGCCGCCACGGTGCGGCCGCTCGGCATATAGACGCTGCCCGAGGACAGCGTGACGTCGACGTCGTTGCCGTGGAAGCCGACGACGCCGACGGCATCGCGGATCGGCGGAATGCGGCCGGCCGTGTCGAAACGCGATCCTTCGACCTGGAATCGGCCGAACACTTCATCGGCGGAAAGCGGCACGCCGTTGCCGAGCCGTCCGGGTACGACCTGGAATTGCAGGCTGCCATCGACGACGCGGCCGCCGAACAGGTTCTTAAGCACCCACAGCCTGGCATTGCGCGCCGAAAACCATGGCCATAATTGCTTGACGTGCGAGACCGGCATGTCGTGGACGTTGAGCGCCACCGATATGCCCGGCGCCTGGTTGGCCACGAATGAAACCGAAGCCGTGCCCAGCACTTCGCTGCCCGGTCCGGACCGGACGCCGATCTGCTCAGCGACCAGCTTTTGGCTCGTCGGCTGGTAGACGCCGGCAATACGGGCAATGAAGCTGAGCGCCGGCTCCGGCGAATCCGAAGGCGCCAGGGTCGAACCGTCGCTGGTCAGGTCGTAACGATAGGATGGCTCCTCGCCCGCTGTGCCGGTAGCCGGCTTCGGCCCGATCGAACCGGCGAAATCGAAGGTCGAGCGGCCGGTTTTCACCAGCAATCCGTCGACCTGGATCTTGTTCGACCCGGCGACGAGCGTCGCATCGAGATCGATGTCGGCCGGAAGCAGGCCGCGCGAACCGAGATCGAGCACCGATCCGGTCAGCGACAGGCCAGCGGTCAGCCGCGAGCCGTTGTCGCCGGCGCCTTCCGACCCCGCCAGCTTCAAGGCGATCGCGCCCAATTTGCCACCTGCTGCCGCAGTGTCGGCATCCGCCGCCTGGATACTGGCGTCCAGCGTGGTGATGCGTCGCGTCGCCGGATCGCGGGTGGCGGAAGCGGCGATGGTAAGCGCCCTGCCGTCGACATCCGCGTCGGATGAAAACTCCATGCTTCCCGGTCCCGACTGCGAGACGGAGGCGTCGGCGATGGTGACCGACTTGACCGATCCGGTCTCGGGCAGTGCCAGCTCGACGTTGCGCAGATCGATCTGGCGCATCGAATCCTCGCGCACCGCATCGAGCGCGCGATTGAGATTGGCGAAGACGGCGGCGGAAAGTTTTTCCGGATCGATGAGGCCGTCCTGGTTGCGCAGCCCGGCCGTCCAGTCGCCGCCGGACGGCATCGCCGCCATGACGATGTGCGCGTCGGAAATCCGGGCGCTGGTCAACCGCACCTCGCCCGAAAGCAGCGGGATCAGCCGGATGCCGAAGCGAACCCGGCCGGCATCGGCCATCGGTTTTCCGTCGGCGGTCTTGAGGCTGACGTCGCTGACCTGCAGTGCAATGAAGCTCGACCCGTCAAGCGTCAGCCGTGCCGGCCCGACGGCAACGTCGACATCGAAGCCGGCCAATTTCTCGATTGCCGTTTCGGCTTCCGCGCGAAGCCGCTCCGAGCCGAAGCCGGACACGCCGATCGCATAGACGCCGGCGGCAGCCAGCAGCACAAGGGCGACGAGGCCGGCAAACAGCCGCGCCATCAAACGAACGCCGCGACCGATCGACGCCTGGCCGAGCGGCGGGACGCGGCACGCGGACGGAAAGGTCCCCAGGTCGGTGATCTCGTCACGCCTGAACCTGATCTTCTCGTGCTGCGGCAGCTCCTGATCCACGTAATCTTCCGTTGAAACGAATTCGATCGTGGACGAATCCCCGCTCGACATTATATCGGTGCAGCCTGGCGCGTAACCTCAAACAAGGGCATCGGTATGGCTGACCTCGACGTGGGCGATGTTGCGCCGCAATTCGATCTTCCGCGCGACGGCGGCGGTTCACTCAATCTCGCCGCACTGCTGGGAAAGCCCATCGTACTCTATTTCTACCCACAGGACGACACCACAAGCTGCACCAGTGAGGCGATCGGCTTTTCGCAGTTGAAGCCGGAGTTCGAAAAGGCCGGCGCTGTCGTCATCGGGCTCTCGCCGGACAGCGTCAAGAAACACGACAAATTCAAGGCGAAATACGATCTGAGCGTCGACCTTGTCGCCGACGAAGAGCGCAAAGTGATCGAGGCGTACCATTTGTGGGTGGAAAAGAAGCTCTACGGCCGCACCTATATGGGCGTCGAGCGCGCGACGTTCCTGATTGGCCGGGACGGACGTATCGCCAGGATCTGGCGCAATGTCCGCGTCAAGGGGCACGCCGAAGACGTGCTGGAGGCGGTTCGCGCAATTTGAGAGCTGCGGCAGGCCGCCGCAATTCGATACCCGTTTTGCGCGAAGACAAAACTTTGTTAACCCTAATAATGTGTAATCAGGCTCGTCGTTGGTGTCGTAACGAAAGCTTGGTCCCGTGAACGTAGCCAGTCAGTCAGCGGTCTTCGGCAGACGCAAAGAGCCCCACACGGTCATCATCGCCCGGGGCGACCAGATAAGGCATTTCACCATACGCCCGTGGCTGGCTGCATTTTGCGGCTCGGCGCTGGCGGCGATCGTCATCGGCTACCTGCTGGCGACCTCCTATCTGGTGCTGCGCGACGATCTGATCGGCGCCACGACGGCGCGGCAGGCGCGCATGCAGCAGGCCTACGAAGACCGCATCTCGGCACTGCGCAGCCAGGTCGACCGCATCACCAGCCGGCAGCTTCTCGATCAGCAACTGATGGAAACCAAGGTCAGCGAGCTGCTGGAACGACAGAGCCAGCTCAGCCTGCGTCACGGCCGTCTCGGCCCGATCCTCGAACGAGCCGAAAACGAGGTCGCAACGCCGCCCATGCCGACGGCAAAGCCGGACGAACATGCCGACGCGACCGGCAGCATCCGGCCGATGGCCTATTCCGTCGCCAGCCTTGCTGCCCCCCTTGCCAGCAACGACACGAGGCCGTTCTCGCTGTGGTCGACCCGCGCCAATCCGCTGCCGAGCGAAAGCGCGGCCGACCGGGCAGACAAGCTCTTCGTTTCGATCAACAACTCGCTCAAAACCATCGAGAGCCAGCAGCTCACCCGCATCGCCACGCTGGCCGACAATGCCTACAGGAATGCCGACGCGATTTCACAGGCACTCGCGGCAGCCGGCCTGAAGGTCGACAGCGATTTCGGCAAAAGCGATGTCGGCGGCCCGCTGATACCACTCGACAGCTCGTTGGTCTTCGACAGCAAGGTCAAGGAGTTGGACGAAGCGCTTGACGCGCTGGATCATCTTAAAAAGGAAGCGCGCCGGCTGCCGCTCGCCAACCCCGCGCCCGGCCATAGCGTCACCAGCCCGTTCGGCGTGCGCACCGACCCTCTCCTCGGCACCGCCGCCCTGCATTCGGGGATGGATTTCAGGGCCCCGATCGGCATGCCCGCCAAGGTCACGGCAGCCGGCGTGGTCGTCAAGGCCGGATGGAACGGCGGCTACGGTCGCATGATCGAGGTCGACCACGGCAATGGTTTTGTGACGCGTTACGGGCATCTCAGCGAAATCGAGGTCGCCGTCGGCCAGAAGCTCGATGCCGGAGACATCATCGGCAAGACCGGCAACAGCGGCCGGTCGACCGGCCCGCACCTGCACTACGAGGTTCGCCACAATGGCGAAGCAATCGACCCGCTACGGTTTCTGACCGTCGGCAAGAAGGTCGCGCAGTACCTCTAGGAGCCGGGCTGCACCTCAGACGACCCAGCATTGAGCGGCATCGGGCCTGCGCAGCCAGGCCAAGGCGGCCTCGCGCAAGTATCCTCGGGCGATCGCCCTTCGCTCTATTCTCCCCAGCAAACATTCGGCTCCAACCCTTGAGGGCTTGTGCCCACAGCGTTGACTCCGGCGCAGTTGTAGGATGATATGTATAAGCCTATGCCTTAATCCAGAAGGCTTGTAATGACCGTTCATGGTATCCCGCCTGAAATTCTGAATGCCCTGGAGGGCACCGTCGGAAAAAGCGGCGTGGCTGCCGACGCTGCCGGCATGGCGAAATACCTCCTGGACTGGTCCGGGGATCATCGCGGCGGAGCCCTTGCGGTGCTGAAGCCTGCTTCCGTCAGCGAAGTCCAGGCTGTGGTGCGGCTCTGCGGCACGCTCGGGCTCGGAATCATCCCGCACGGCGGGAACACGGGGCTGGTGGCGGGCGCAATCGACATCGACTCCCGTAGCGCAGTGGTCGTCAGCCTGGAGCGGTTGAACGGCATCCGTCTCGTCGACGCCGACAATTTCATCCTGCAGGCCGACGCCGGCTGCATCCTGCAGCACATCAAGGATGCGGCGGAGGCACAGGATTGCCTGTTTCCGCTAGCGCTCGGCGCACAGGGAAGCTGCCAGATTGGCGGCAATGCGGCCAGCAATGCCGGCGGCACCAACGTGCTGCGCTATGGCATGGCGCGCGATCTCATCCTCGGCCTCGAAGTCGTCCTGCCCGACGGCGAGTTGTGGAGCGGCTTTTCCGGCCTGCGCAAGGACAATCGCGGCTACGACCTGAAGCAGCTCTTCATTGGCAGCGAAGGAACGCTCGGCATCATCACCGGCGTCGAGCTCAAGCTGTTCCCGAAACCGGCCCGGGTCGAGACAGCCTATCTCGGTCTCGCTTCGTTCGAAGCGGCCATCACCCTGTTCAGGCAGGCTCGCCGGGCCTCGTCCGATCTGATTTCTGCCTTCGAGATCATTGGTTCGGAGTGCATCGACCTCGCGCGTTTGATCGACGCAGACGTCGTTTCGCCGGTCGAAGCTCCCGTCCACGTGCTGATCGAACTCTCCGCAAGTGCTGCGGTCGATCTGCGCTCCATGCTGGTCGATTTCCTGGCCGGAGCCATGGAGAGCGGCCTGGTTGCCGATGCCGTCCTTGCTGAAAGCGTTGCGCAGGCCAGGGCGTTCTGGGCCATTCGCGAAGGCTTGGTCGAGGGCCAGGCAAGACGCGGCTACCATGTGCGCACCGACCTTGCGGTCAGGATATCGGACATCCCTGCCCTCATCGATCAGGCCCGCCAATTCGTGGCGCTGGAACATCCCGGTTGGCTGCCGCAGGCCTATGGCCATGCCGGCGACGGCAATATCCATTTCAACGTCCTGCCACCGCCTGGGCTCGCCGAGGGTGAAGCTCGTGCCCAGGGCGCGGAGATCACCGCCGGACTCTACCAGATCGTCGGCGCACTTGGCGGCTCGATCAGCGCCGAGCACGGTATCGGCCGCACCCGCCATCGCACTTTCTGGGCCGGCCTGGCGCCTGCCCATCGCCGGCTCATAACGGCGCTCAAAACAACGATCGATCCTCAGGGGTCAATGAATCCTGGCTGCCTGCTGCCACCGACGGAGACCTTTCCATGAAGCAAAGACTGGCCGCTATCGGCACGGTGGAGGCGCTGCCGCATCGCGTCGCCGCATTCCTCAGCCGCGAGATCGAATCCGGCGAGCTCAATCCGGGCACGCGGCTGCCGACCGAGCAGCAGCTCTCGGAAAAATTCGGCGTCAGCCGCAACGTAGTGCGCGAGGCGATCGCTCAACTCAGGGCCGATGGCATGATCGAAGCCCGGCAAGGCGTCGGCGCCTTCGTGCTGGCGCCGGAGCAGCGCGCGTCGATCCGCATCGATGGCGAGGCGCTGAAGGCGACCGGGAATATGGAGCGGCTGTTCGAGCTGCGTTGCATACTGGAAGCCGAGTCAGCCGCGCTCGCCGCCGAACGGCGCGGGCAGGAGCACCTCGACGCAATCAAGGCAGCGCTCGACCGGATGAGCGGCGAGGAGCGCTGGGAAGAAGGCAGCATCGACGCCGACCTTTTGTTCCATCGCGAGATCGCGCGGGCGACCGGCAACAATTACATCCACACCTTTATCTCTTTCGTTTGCGAGCAGATCCGCCGCTCGATCCACTACGCGCGCCTCACCAATCCGCTGCACGACCTGGTCGAAGTCAATGTTGGGGAGCATGTGCGCATCTACGAGGCGTTGGTCGCCGGAGATCCCACGGCCGCCGAGGCGGCGATGCGCGCCCATATCGTCGGCGCCGCCGACCGCGTCGGCGTCAAGCTGCCGGCATCGCGCGCCGCGCACAGCACAGGGAGCTAGCCATGCCGCTCGGAGGCGCATATGCGATTTCGGACGTCTGCCTGCTCGTCGAAAACATCGAGCGGACGGTTGAATTCTACGTCGAGAAACTCGGCTTTCGCCTGCGGCGTCGCGCCGAGGGCTTTGCCGACTTCCATGGCGAGGGCGTCACGCTGGCGGCGTGGGAGATCGATCACATCAACCGGCACACCGGCGTCTCGAAATTGGGGTCGCCGCGCCAGGCGCACAAGGTCTGTGTGGCGGTCAGGCTCGACGCGCCCGGCGAGATCGACCGGCTCCATGGCGAATTGGCGGCCAAGGGTGTGCCCTTCTACGGCCCGCCGGCGGATTATGTCTGGAATGCGCGCTGCGCCTATTTCACCGATCCAGACGACACGCTTTGGGAATTATACGCCTGGCTCGACGGCGGCCCCGGCGACTACCACGACGAACAGCCGTAGACGACGCCGCGCCACGGGAACGGCGCGCAATGAAGAGACGAGAACGTCTTGCAACAGGAGCGAAAAATGAGTGGGAACAGAGACTACGACATGAACCGCCGCAGCTTCGTGAAAGCCGGCTTCGCCGCCGTCGCGGCAGCTTCGGCCGGAATGCAGCTCGTGCTGACGCCCGGCGCCAAGGCTGCCGGAAAGGTCGTCATCCAGTATGATTGGCTGATGTCCAACGGACAGATCGGCGACATCGCCGCCGTCGCCAACGGCTATTTCAAGGACGTGGGTCTCGAGGTGGAATTCAGCCCGGGCGGTCCCAATGCGGCGACGGTGCCGCCGGTGATTTCCGGGGCCGCACAACTCGGCCAGTTTTCTGAAACACCCCAGCTCTACGCGGCGCGCGCCAGCGGCGTGCCGGTGAAGATCATCGCCTGCGGTTTCCGCACCGGTCCCTATGCCTTCACTTCGAAGCCTGCCAAGCCGATCCGCGGCGTGGCCGATCTCAAGGGAAAGAAGATCGGCATCCAGCCGACGGCGCGCTTCGTCATCGATGAGATCCTGGCCAAGAACGGCATTGATCCGTCCGAGGTCACCGTCGTCAATGTCGGCTTCGACAAGGCGCCGCTGGTGCGCGGCGACGTCGACGCGATTGGCGGATGGATCACCAACACCCAGGCGCTGAGCGTCGTCGGCGACGACAGGATCGATCTTCTGGTACGCGATCTCGGCCTGAACTCCTATGCCGATGTCTATTTCGCTACCGACACCGCGATCGAACAGGATGCGGAAACGCTGGCGAAATTCATCGGCGCCGTGGCCAAGGGCTGGGGCTGGGTGCACGCCAATCCGCAGGAAGCCGTCAAGAAGATGGTCGCGGCCTATCCGGAAATGGACCTCGGTTGGGAGCAGAAGACGATCAATCTGGTGCTGAAACTTTCCTTCGACGGTGCAACCGCCAAGGACGGATGGGGAACCTTCGATCCCGCCTCGATCGAGGAGCAGCTGGCACTGCTGGACAAGGTCGGCCAATACCCGAACGGCCGGCCCGCGGCAGCCGATGTCTACACCACCAAGATACTCGAATTGTCGGCCGCCGACCGACCCAAGCTCGACGCGCCCGCCGCTTGATGGCGAACGCGATCGAGGCCCGCAGACTGGATGTCGGCTATGGCGGCCGGCAGACGGCGGTGAAAGTGCTCACCGGTCTCGACCTGTCGGTCGCGGCCGGCTCCTTCCTGTCGATCCTTGGACCTTCGGGATGCGGTAAGTCGACCCTGCTCCGTGTGGTCGCGGACCTGCTCGATCCGCTCGGCGGCTCGATCAGCGTGCTTGGCGACACACCGCATGCGGTCCGTTCGCGGCGCGACGTCGGCTTCGTCTTCCAGGACTCGACCCTGCTGCCCTGGCGCACCGTGCGCGACAACGTCCGCCTGCCGCTCAATGTCGGACAGGGACGCCTGACCCGGACAATCGACGACCGAACCGACGAGCTGCTTGATCTGATGGGGCTAGCCGGGTTCGGTGAGCGTCTGCCGCACCAATTGTCCGGCGGCCAGCGCCAGCGCGTTGCGATCGCCCGGGCGCTGCTCGGGCAACCCAGGCTGCTTTTGATGGACGAGCCTTTCGGCGCGCTGGACGAGATCACCCGCGACCGACTCAACGACGAGCTTTTGTCGTTGTGGCGGCGCACCGGCGCGACCATCCTTTTCGTTACTCATTCGATCGCCGAAGCCGCCTATCTCGGAGAACGGGTCATCGTTCTCGCCGCCAATCCGGGCCGCCTGGCCAGGGACCTCGACATGCGGCCGTTCAAGCAGGCGGGCAACCGCTGTTCGCGCGAGGATCCGGCGATCGTTGCCGCGATGGCCGAACTGCGCGGCGCGCTGGAACAGGCCTCATGAGGCAGGCGCCCTTGCCATCGGCGCTGGCCGTCGCACTGCCCGTTTTTGGCGCGGCCTCGATTCTGCTCGCCTGGCAGTTCGTGCTGCCATGGCTTGGCGTGCCGGCCTATATCGTGCCGACGCCGACGGCCATATCAAGCGTGTTCCGGAAGAGTCTCGCTTTACTGCTCAGCAATCTCTGGCCGACGCTGATCGAGGCACTGGCGGGATTTGTCGTCGGCAATCTCGCCGGTGTGCTGCTGGCGGTGGTTTTCGTGCACAGCCGCATCCTGCAGGCCGCCTATTTTCCGGTCGTGCTGTTCTTCAACACCATTCCCATCCTGGCGCTGTCCCCGATTATCATCCTGATCTTCGGGCTCGGCATGACGCCGAAGATCGTGATCGCTGCGGTGATCTGCTTCTTCCCGACGCTGGTCAACATGATCCGCGGGCTGGACTCGGCCAGCGACAACGAGCACGAACTGTTCCGGGTGCTATCGGCTACGCGATGGGAGATCTTCTGGAGCCTGCGCCTGCCAAAAGCATTGCCGATGCTGTTCTCCTCGCTGAGAATTGCTTCGGCCACGGCCGTGATCGGCGCCATTGTCGGCGAGTGGATCGGGTCGGACAAGGGCCTCGGCGCGCTCATCATCCAGGCGACCTTCAACTATCAGTCGGACCGGCTCTATGCGGCGATCGTGCTATCGTCGTCCTTGTCGATCGCGATGTTCTCTATCGTGGTTCTGCTGGAGCGACGTGCCATCCGCTATTGATCATGCCGTCGAGCGGCCATCCGCCAGGTTCGCTGTGCGCGGGCTGTAATTTATTTTTGAATTCCATTTGACTGAATAAATCTTCGGTGCCAGTCTGGCCTTCTCTCGAGGGCGCAAGGCATGGCACTGCGGGGAACCAATCAGGAGTTCGGGCGGCCGTATAACCGGCGCATAGTGCTCGAATCGATCCGCCTTCATGGCCCGATCGCCCGTGGCGACATTGCCAGGCGGGTCGGGCTCACCGTGCAGACGGTGTCGACCATCGTTCGCGAGCTGGAAGAACACGGTTACGTGCTGTCGCTGCGCGAAGAGCCCAAGGGCCGCGGCCTGCCGCCGGCAACGCTGCGCATCAATCCGGAAGGCGGCTATGCCGTCGGCATTCACGTCACCCCCCTCGGCATCAATGCCGCGCTGATCAACCTAAGCGGCGACGTCATCGAGAGCACCTACCGCGAAGCCCCAAATGCAACGCCCGACCACGCGTTCGAGCTGATCGGCGCCATGGTGCTCGAATTGACCGCATTGCGGCCCGGTGGCCGCGTTCTCGGCATCGGCATGGCGCTGCCCGGACCGTTCGGCGTGGAGTCCATGAGCTTTGTCGGGCCGACCACGATGACGGGCTGGAAGGATGTGGCGCTGCGCGAGCGGCTGGCCGCCTCGACCGGGCTGCCGGCCTTTTTCGAAACCGACATGGCGGCGGCTGCTATCGGCGAGCGCCTTTATGGCCTCGGCACGGCATATTCCGAGTATTACTATCTCTATTTTGGCGTCGGTCTCGGCGGCGTCATGGTGCATGACGGAGCCGCATTGCGCGGCGCCTGGGGAAATGCCGGCGAGATCGGCCACATTCCCGCTGTGCCGGGCGGCGAGCCCTGCCCGTGCGGCAATCGCGGCTGCCTCGAACGGTATCTCTCGCTCGAGGCGCTGCGGCGCCGTAACATAGCCGACGCCGACTGGGTGAGCGAGATTGCGCCGATCTTCCGCAACGCCGTCACCATCATCGAAAATCTGTTCGACCCCGAAACCATCATCCTCGGCGGGCTGGCGTCCACCGATCTGCTCGAAAGGCTTGCCGGCGCGGCTGCGCATCTGCCCAATTCGGTCTCGGCGCGAAGCGACCGCACGACGCCCCGCGTCAGCGTCGCGCGCGGCGGCCAGCACGCGGTGTTGCGCGGCGCCGCCGCACTTGCCGTTTCCGGGGTGCTGTCGCCACGCTTCGGCCAGATCTTCACCGCCGAACGCGAACGCGGGCGGGATCTCTTGCATAACAAGGGGATCGCAGCATGAGCGAACCGCTGCTGGTGCTCGATAACGTTGCCAAGAATTACGGCGCCATCGAAGCGCTGAAAGGCATCAGCTTTTCGATCGGCAAGGGCGAAGTGGTGGCTCTTTTGGGGGACAACGGCGCCGGCAAATCGACGCTGGTCAAGATCATTGCCGGCGGCCTGGAGCCGACCTCCGGCCGCATGCTGTTCGAAGGCAAGGAATTCCTCGCCAAATCCCCCGCCGAGGCAAAGGCTGCGGGGATCGAGACGGTCTACCAGGACCTGTCGCTTTGCACCAATGTCGACGTGGTCGCCAATTTCTTCATGGGCCGCGAGATCACCACCAAGGTTCTCGGCATTCCGGTGCTCGACGAGCGCGCCATGGAGCAGGTGGTGCAAAAGGCGCTGGCCAGCGCCGGCCCCCGCCTTCCCTCGCTTCGCACCAATGTCGAGCACCTCTCCGGCGGTCAGCGGCAGGCCATCGAGCTTAACCGTTTCGTGCATTTTGGCGGCAAGCTGGTGCTTCTCGATGAGCCGTTCGCAGCGCTCGGCGTCGAGCAGACGCGGCGCGGCCTCGACATGATCCGTCAGGTGGCGAGCCAGGGCATAGGTGTCGTCATCATCACCCATATCATGCAGCAGGCCTTCCAGGTCGCCGACCGGATCGTGGTGATCCGGCAAGGCGTCGTGGCTGGCGATGTCGCACGCAACAAAACAAGTCCCGACGCGGTGATCAACATGATCACCGGAGAGACGCTCGCCGGTGCCGGACCGGCGAGCTGAGGGACAAATGAGGGGTCCGGCGCAAGAGGAGCGAACGACATGAAGAAAATACTTCTTTCCGTCTTCGGTATCCTGGCACTGGCCTTTGCCACGCTCACGCCGGCATTCGCTCAGTCGAAGGGCACCGTCTACTACATGGTGCCGACATTGCTCGATGAGTTCCAGACCGGCTCGGTGAGCGCGCTGGAACTGTTCCTGAAGCAGGTCGGCTACGAGATGAAGACGCTGAACGCCGACAACAAGACCGACGCTCAGCAATCGCAGATGAACGACGTCATCGCGCTGAAGCCGGCGGCGATCATCCTTGCCGCCGTCGATTTCAATGCGCTGAAACCGTCTATCGAGGCCGCCCGTGCCGCCGGCATCCCGGTCGTCGAGTTCGACCGCCAGATCACCTCGACCCCGTCCGACTTCACCTCGGTGGCCGGAACTGTCGAGATCGGCTACGTCGCCGCCGATCAGGCGCAAAAACTCCTGACCGCGAAGAACGGCTCGGTGAAGGGCAAGATCCTGCAGGTGCTCGGCGATCCGGGCGATCCCTACACGCTCGATATCCAGAAGGGTTTCGAGGAGAAGATGAAGGCGTTCCCGGACGTCAAGATCATCTCGCTGCCCGCCATGCAATGGGCAGCGGATGCAGCCGGGACCATCGTGAACGACCAGCTGCTCGCTAACCCCGACATCGACCTGATCTTCAGCCATGCCGCGCATCTTTCGGTCGCTGCCGTCGCCTCGCTCGAGGCCGCCGGCAAGAAACCGGGCGACGTTATGCTGATGAGCTCGAACGGCGCTCCGGTCGGCCTCGACCTGATCCGCAAGGGCTGGCTCAATGTCGAAGTCGAGCAGCCGCTCTACGCCCAGGCCGCGGCGGTCGCCATGTTCATGGACAAAGTGGTCAACAAGCAGGAGATCAAGCCAGGCGAATATGATGTGCTTGGCCTGAAATCGACCCTGACCAAGGAAGCGTGGGGGCCGAACATCAAGATCCCCGGCGCTGCGATCACCAAGGAAAATGTCGATAACCCGGCCTTCTGGGGCAACATGAAGCCGCCGACCGAAACCATAAAGCCGGTCGAATAGCAAACTCGCCAGAAGCTCCGGGCCATGCCGGCCCGGAGCCCAGCCCTGCAGCCCCGGTGCGTTCAAACGGACGCGCACGGGAATGCTGCAGCAATTTTCAACCGCGCTGATCTTTCCGAAAACCGAGTGGTCTTTCGGGGTCGGCGCCAACCGGATCCGCAGATGAACCCCCGCACGCGCCAAACCCTCGAGTTCATCCTCGACAATCTCGTCTGGTTCATGCTGGTCTTCGTGCTGGTGGTCTTTTCCATCCTTATCCCGAACTATTTTCAGCTCGGCATCTTCGCCAACATCATCGAGGCGTCGAGCGTGCTCGGCGTGATGTCGATCGGCTTGGCGCTGGTCATCATCGCCGGCCATATGGACCTGTCGGTCGAATCGGTGGCGGCGCTCAGCGCCATGGCGGTCGGGATCTTGTTCTGCTCGTCGGGCATCGGCCTTGGCATCCAGTTGCAGCCGCAATGGCTGATGGTTCCGGTTTCGCTGCTCATCGCACTTGCCGTCGGCGGCCTCATCGGCGCCTTCAACGGCTATCTGGTGGTCAGGGTGAAGATGAGCGCCTTCATAATCACGCTGGCTTCTTACATCTGGGTGCGCGGCCTGGTGCTGGTCATCTCCGGCGGCCGCTCGGCGCAGGACCTTGCGCCGGCGATCCGCTGGTTCGGCATCCAGCGCCTGGGCGGCCTGCCGCTGACTGCCTGGATCGCCATTGCGTGTTTCGTGGTGTTCTCGCTGATCATGGCCAAGACGCCCTTCGGCAGGCATCTGGTCATGATCGGCGGCAACGAGACGGCGACCTTCCGCGCCGGCATCCGCGTCAACCGCAACCTGGTCATAGCCTTCGTTCTCGCCGGCGCCATCGCCGGCCTTGCCGGTTGGCTGCTGGCAATCCGCACCTCCGGCGCAACCGCCAATCTCGGCGTCGGCCTGTTGTTCAATGCCTTCGCCGCGGTCGTCATCGGCGGCGTCAGCCTGAAAGGCGGCGTCGGCACCTTGCCCGGCGTCTATGCCGGCGTGCTGCTGCTCTCGGCCATCAACACGGCGATCAACTTGATGGGCCTGCCGGCCAACTTCACCCAGGTGATCCACGGCCTGCTGGTGCTCGCCGCCGTGCTGCTCGACGCATTCAAGCAGACCATTCGCCAGAGGCTCGCATGAGCAGCCGACCGCAAGCCGGGCGACTTTTTGGCAAGGTGGCGCTGGTCATCGGCGCTGCGCGCGGCATCGGCAAGGCGATCGCACAGCGCTTTGCCGAGGAAGGCGCAAAGCTGGTGCTGGCCGATACCGAGACCGAAGCCGGACAAGCAACGGCAGATGAGGTCGGCGCCCACTTCATTCGCACCGACATTTCGCAGATGGCCGATGCGGAAGCCGCCGTGGCGCTGGCCCTCGACCGTCACGGCCGGCTCGACATCATGGTGCAGAATGCCGGCATTTATCCCTGGCAATTGCTGGAAAACACCAGTCCCGACGACTGGGACCGGGTCATGGCAGTGAACTTGCGTGGCAGCTTCATCGCCGCGCGCGCCGCACTGGTGCCGATGAAGGCGCAGCACTTTGGCCGCATGCTGTTCACCTCCTCGATCACCGGCCCGCATGTCACCAGCCCCGGCCACGGCCATTATTCTGCGACCAAGGCCGGCATCAATGGGCTGATCCGTTCGGCTGCGCTCGAATTTTCGGGCTACGGCATTACAGTCAACGGCGTCGAGCCCGGCAACATCCTCACCGAAGGCATAGAGCAGCATCGCGGTGCGGCCTTCATCAAGAACATGGAAGACGCCATCCCGCTCGGCCGCCTCGGCAGCCCGCGCGATGTGGCCAATGCCTTCCTGTTCCTGGCCTCTGACGATGCCAGTTACATCACCGGCACGACCATCATCGTCGATGGCGGGCAGCTTTTGCCCGAGGGCAAGGATTTCCGGCTGCTGCCGCCATGATCCTCGATTTCGGCGGCGGTTTCTTCCTGCGCCGGGCGACCGCCGCCGATCACCAGGGGCTTGCGATGATCTGTCTCAAGACCGGCGATGCCGGCAAGGACGCCAGCGGCCGCGAGGACGACCCGGAACTGCTCGGCCTGCTCTACACTATTCCCTACCAGGTGCTCGAACCCGAGCTGGCCTTCATTATCGATAGTCCCGCAGGTGCGGCCGGCTACCTGCTTGGCGCGGCCGATACGGCCGCTTTCAATGCCAGCCTGGCGTCAGACTGGTATCCCGACCTGCAGCGACGTGTCGCCGACCCGGGATCCGACAGCTCACACTGGCGCGGCAGCGATTGGGCGCGGCATCAGATCCACCACCCCGATTTCGCTGTCCCGCCTGCACTGGCGGCCTATCCGTCGCACGGCCACATCGACCTGTTGGCGCAAGCGCGCGGGAAAGGCATCGGCAGGCGCGCGATGGCCTTCCTCGAGCAGCGCCTTGCCGCGAGAGGCTCGACCGGCATCCACCTCGAAGTCATGGCGGAGAACGATGATGCGCTAAGGTTCTACAAGGCGATCGGATTGGAGGTGGTGCAGGTGCCGAAGCGTTGTGTTTATGTGGCGAAACGGCTTGCTCATGCTCCGGCGATTGCAGGCTGAGCTGCGGCAAGCAATCGCTCAGGTTACCGGGAGGCTTATAGAACTACGATGCTGCCGTTCTGCAGCAGCCAGCTGCCCCGCGTGAACACCTTTGCCGCGGGAACGAAACCTTCGTCGGGACCACGTGTTCCACCACAAAAAAAGTCCGCAGCATCAACACGGTGCGGGCTAATTCGAGTGTTAGCGGAGCGTCTACTAGTCCAGCGGAAGCGGAAGGGGAGCATCCGTAACCGTTCCCCCGGCCACAATCGAGAGCACATAAAGCAGATAAATGGCTAACACCAACAGCGCAAGGAATGAACCGCTGGCAAAGACTCCTGCAACCGTGGCGTCGGGATAAGGTTCAACTTTTTCTTTCTTGAAGATATCTTCTTCGTTACCGGTTGTCACAACCCGTTCGCTTGGAAGCCGGTTTTTTTCAGCCTCCTTCGATATCTTATCCGCGAGATCTCCTGCGATCACAGGATCATTCGGAAGATGACTCGTAAGCCACCCAGGAATATTTTCGCTTCCGCCCATGCCCATATGCAAGTAAGATTCAGTTTTCTTTTGTGCTCCTTTAAATTACTGTAAGTTTTAACTTTCGGCAATCGTTTGCCGCATAGCGAGGCATGAGACCAGACTTAAGTCCCAACAGAAAGACCGTTTGAATCAGACTAAAGTCCTAGTAGACCCATCCGCGTCACCCGAACCGTGAAGCATTTGCGAGCGGAGATACGGTAACGACAACGAAACCATTGGTTGTGTTGAGGCTGGTGCTTGCCTGCGGACAACTCAGTATCGAGGGTCCGTGTGCACTACGGGGACCTTAGCGTCGACAAACCACGTGCGTGTTAGCCAACCTCGATACGATCACCCTCGACGCGCCTGCCTTGGCTCTGCGACCTCTTCAGCAGTGAATGTGACGCCTCGATCAGCCGGCGCGATAGGGCGATCGTGTAGCGAAGTTCCTCAATCAGCGCGCTTCCGTGTTCAGTGGTCTGACGAGCACGTGCTGCTGAGATATTATCAGTTCGCGAGGGAATTCTTTCACGTTCCGACCTCCAAGCCATGCCGACATTATCGCGAAGGGTCAACGCCCGGCATTGACTCTTATCCGGGCAAGGAAAGAACCCTGCCCGCCGTCTTTTCGATGCGGCCGGGCGATCAGAGATTGCGCCGGGCGGGTCAGCTTTGGGCCGATGGAGTGTAGCCCGATGCACGCAGATTGGCGAAATGATAAAGGACACCAGATGGTTGCGTCTACCAATCGCCAGTTGGACGAGTCGCCTGCAGTGCAGGCGTATGAGCCTGACGTGGCACGAACATGCCTGGTTGAAACACGTGGCGGAAAATGGTGGGCGATGACGGGCTCGAACCGCCGACATCTTCGGTGTAAACGAAGCGCTCTACCAACTGAGCTAATCGCCCGCTCCGGGCCGGACCTTTAAGCAGTTAGGACCGGCTTCGCAAGGCCAAATGAGCGGCCAGCGGCTTGGCCGGGAGCCGGTTCGGCAACAAAGTTCTGCTTGTCAAAAAACCTTCTGCTGTTTGCTGTTATGCTGTCCGGGTCCGCTTGACACCCGGTGGCTTACCCCTTATCCACCGCCCCAACGACGAACACGGCTGACACGTGCTCGTCCATGCGCGGGTGTAGCTCAGTTGGTTAGAGTGCCGGCCTGTCACGCCGGAGGTCGCGGGTTCGAGCCCCGTCACTCGCGCCATTTCTCCTTGGGGTCACGTCCCCTTGATGTCGGAGAAATGTCGACGTTGATTTGTCAAAACCATCTTCTTTCGTGACCCAGTCCGGGTTCATTGCTTCGAATGGCATCGATCCTCATCCATCGACCTGCCAGCCTGTTGTGGTCCAGCCTGAAGACGATAATCTCTCGGACAGGCGCCGGGTCTAACCCATTCGCTCCCGCTTACAGTCTCATCCCGCAGCGACGGCTTCACTCCCTGGCCAGCAGTGCCTCGACTTCCGGCAGCGTCGGCATGGACGGGGCGGTGCCTGGACGCGTCACCGAGATGCCGGCGACGGCGCAGGCGAAGCGCACCGCCTGCAGGGGTTCCATCCCCCTCGACAGCGCCGCCGCCAGGCCGCCATTGAAGGCGTCGCCCGCGCCGGTGGTCTCGATGACCGGGCCGGCGGCGACCGCCGCGACATGCTCGGAACGATCGGCCGCATGCAGCAGCGCACCCTTTTCGCCGAGCGTCACGATGACCGTGCCAACGCCTTTCTCCAGCAGACTGTCGGCGGCACGGCGGGCATCGTCGATGGAGGACACCTTGATGCCGGTCAGTTCCTCGGCCTCAGTCTCGTTCGGCGTGACATAGTCGCAAAGCGTATAGATGCGGTCCGGAAGCTTTGCCGCCGGCGCCGGGTTGAGGATGGTGGTCACCCCTGCCCCGCGCGCGATCTCCAGCGCCCGCAGCGCCGCCTCGATCGGCTGTTCGAGCTGGGTGACGAAGACGCCGGCCGCGCGGATCAGCCCGGCATTTGCCTCGATGTCGGCGGGCGAGATCAGCATCGCCGCGCCGGGGCTGACGATGATGGCGTTGTTGCCGCTCGTCTCCTCAATGAAGATATAGGCGGCACCGGTGTAGCTTTCCGGCGTGTCGATGACGGCGCTCTTCACGCCGGCCTGCAACCAGGTCTGTCTCGCCATATCGGCAAAGGGGTCGACCCCGAGGCGGGTCAGGAAGGTGACGTCGGCGCCGAGCCGGCCGGCCGCCACCGCCTGGTTCGAACCCTTGCCGCCGGGGCCGAGCGTAAAGGACGTGCCCAGGATCGTCTCGCCCATGCGCGGCTGGCGGGCGGCGCGGTAGGCGGTGTCGGCGACGAAGACGCCCAATATGACAACAGGCTTCATGACGATCGGTCTCGCCGGCATGCCGCTACTCCGCATCTGGTGGCACGACGCCCTTGCGGAAGGCAAAACAGCCATAGAAGCGGCGCTCGCCGGTCTGAATGACGCAATAGGCCTTCTTGGCGCGTTCGTAGAAGGCGTAGCGCTCGACCGAGATCATCGGCCAGGCCTTGCCCTCGGCGGCATCGATCTCTTTTTGCACTTCCTGCTGCACGGCGGGGATGTCGTCCGGCCTGCCGACGATCTCCATGCGCGCGGCGGCATCGTCGACGAAGGTGTCCAGCGGATAGAGCGAAAGCACCGCTTTGGCCACGTCGGCCGCCGACGCATCGATGCGCAGCAGCCGGCCAAGCACAGTCTGGCGCGCCACCGAATCGGACGGGAAATTAGTGTCGGCGATAATCAGATCGTCGCCGTGTCCCATCGCCCGCAGCGCCTGCAGCACATCGGCATTGAGCAGCGGATTGATTCCTTTGAGCATGGTATTCCTCGCGAAGTTTGCTGGGCGAAATCAGAGACGCTTGCCGGTCTCTGCGTCGAAGAGATGCACCTGGTCGAGCCGCGGTTTCAGGTGCAGTGTGTCGCCCGGCTTGAAGTCGTGGCGTTCACGGAACAGCGCCACCATCTCGCCCTCGCCGAAGCGCAGGAACACCAAAGTCTCGGAACCGGTCGGCTCGACCACCGAAATCTTCGCCGGAACACCATCGGGATGGATTTCGAGATGCTCGGGCCGCACGCCGTAGACGACATTGCGGCCATCTTCCACGGCACTGTTCGCCGCAATCGGGAACGGCGTCCCATTGATCTCGACAAACGGGATCTCGACGACGGGCTTGTCGCCCTTGCGCACGACGCCCTTGAGCAGGTTCATCGAGGGCGAGCCGATGAAGCCGGCGACAAACAGGTTGGCCGGCCGGTCGAACAATTCCAGCGGCGCGCCGACCTGTTCGATGCGACCGTCGCGCATCACCACGATCTTGTCGGCCATGGTCATGGCCTCGATCTGGTCGTGGGTGACGTAGATGGTGGTGGTCTTCAGCCGCTGGTGCAGTTCCTTGATCTCGGTGCGCATCTGGACACGCAGCTTGGCATCGAGATTGGAGAGCGGCTCGTCGAAGAGGAACACCTGCGGGTTGCGCACGATGGCGCGGCCCATGGCGACGCGCTGGCGCTGGCCGCCGGAGAGCTGGCGCGGATAGCGCTTGAGGTAGGGGTTGAGGTCGAGGATGTCGGCGGCGCGCTTGACCCGGTCAGTGACCACCGCCGGGTCGGTTTTGCGCAGCTTGAGAGCAAAGGCCATGTTCTGCTCGACCGTCTTGTGCGGATAGAGCGCGTAGTTCTGGAACACCATGGCGATGTCGCGCTTGGCCGGCGGCAGATGGTTGACGACGCGCTCGCCGATGGCAATGGTGCCGCCGGAGACCGTTTCCAGCCCGGCCACCATCCTCAGCAGCGTGGACTTGCCGCAGCCGGAAGGCCCGACCAGCACCACGAACTGCCCGTCGGCGATGTCGACGCTGACATCGTGCAGAACCTTGACGGTTCCGAACGCCTTGGCCACATTGCGGATCGCGACTTGAGCCATCATTCCCCCTTCATTTGCCGTGAAGCTAAACAACGCAAACGGCGAGGGCAAGTCGGTCTCTTATAGATAAAAAACCCATTCACGTTGACACCGCACTTCGTTGTGCGAATAGTGACAACTGCCCGGCTTATGACCCTGTTCCGGGCGCACCGGTACGCTTGTCCGGCACTGAATGCCAAGCGTCGCGGGAGGGAGAATTCGGGCCGCTATTTACGGGAGTCGCTGTCGTTGGGGAACATAATCGGCGCTCCACCATCTGAACCAATTCGCAATTGACCTTCTGGGAGGAACGAGATGAAAGTCAGCCTTTATAACCAACTTGTCCGCGCCGGGGCCACCCGCCGCGACGTGCTGAAGGGAGCGGCCAGCATGGCCGCCCTCGCCGCGGCCTCAAGCGCCGGACTTGGTGCCCTGTCGCGCCCGGCTGCGGCCGCCGACGATCTGCGCGCGCAGATCCTGCAGATCCCGGGCGTCGGCAAGGGTCAGCCGACCGATGCCGATTTCCAGCAGGTCGGCGAACTTTGCCTGGGCGCCACCAAGGCAAATGTCAAGGAAGGCGAATTCGCCGGCGTCGAACTCACCTTCATGGGCCTCAACAACCAGAACCTGCACAATGTGCTGTTTCGCGGCTTCCTGAAACCGTGGGAGACCTATACCGGCGCCAAGATCAACTGGATCGACCTGGCGCAGGCCGACTACAACGCCCGCCTGCAGCAGTCGATTGCGACCGGCACCGTCGATTTCGACATCATCGAAATGGGGGCACCGTTCGAAGGCGACGTCTGCGGCAAGGGTCTCACCTCCGAGATGCCGGACTGGGTCAAGGACCAGATCGACATGAAGGATGTCGTGGCCTATCTGCAGCCGCCGGTGGGCACATGGGACGGCAAGCAATATCGCGTGACCGTTGACGGCGACGCACATAATTTCAACTACCGCACCGACGTGTTCGCCGATGCCGACCTCGTCAAGGCCTGGAAGGACGGCGGCGGAGAAGGCGAATGGGGCGTGCCGAAGACCTGGCAGCAGGTGCAGGCGGTGACGAAATTCCTCAAGGGCAAGCAGGTGAAGGGCCAGGATGTCTTTGGCTATCTCGATGCGCCCAAGCCCTGGGGCGGTTTCGGCTTTTATTTCCTCGGCAGCCGCGCCAGCGCCTACGCCAAGCATCCCGATGACAAGGCATGGCTGTTCGATGCCGACACGATGAAGCCGCGCGTCAACAATCCGGCATGGGTGCGGGCGATCCAGGACGTCATCGATGCCCTGCCCTCCGAGCCTGCCGACCAGATCAACGCCGACCCGAACACCACCGCCTTCCAGCAATTCCTGGCAGGCACCGGTTCGATGGTTACCTGGTGGGGCGACGTCGGTTCGAACGTCAAGACCAACGATTCCTCGGTCGTCGGCGACATCACCGGCTTCTCGATCCTGCCGGGCTCGGACGATGTCTACAACTCCAAGACCGGCCAGTGGGACAAGCTCGCCAGCGGCCCGAACCATGCGCCGAACTGCGCCTATCTCGGCTGGGGCGTCTATGTCATGGCCCGCGTCGACAGCGACGAAAAGAAGAAGAAGGCCGCATGGTCTGCCGCTGCTCATCTCGGCGGCAAGGACCTGTCGCTCTGGTGCGCGGCCTATCCGTCGGGTTTCCAGCCCTATCGCAACTCGCATTTCAACATTCCGGAATGGGTGGCGGCGGGCTACGACGAGGCGTTCATCACCTCGTATCTGAAGTCGGAAGCCGACAGCTACAACCATCCCAACGCAGCGATCGAGCCGCGCATCCCCGGCATCTTCCAATACTACAGCGCCGCCGAGGACATTTTGGCCAACACCTTTGCCGGCAAGATGAAGGCGCAGGAAGGCGCCGACGCCATCGCAGCCGCCTGGGAGAAGCTGACCGACCAGATCGGCCGCGACAACCAGGTCAAGCTCTACAAGGCCTCGCTCGGCATGTAGGCTGAGATCGTGAAACTTGGTCCGGCAGCGCACAGCCGCCGGACCTCCCCTTGACCGACTTGGCCTCGACCGGCTCGGCCGGTCATCGAGCCTCCTGTGAACGGGCAAGACGCGTGGCTGACCGGACCCTGGCTGACCAGACTTTGTCGACAAGTGAATGGCCGGCAGGCGCCGTGCCATCCGACCTGATACCGCGGAGCCGCAAACGGCTTGGCTGGGCGCTGATGGCTGCTGCAACGCTCGGCCTTCTGGCGGTGATTGCGCTGCAGATCCTTTACAAGAGCGATGTCGACGCTATCGGCTTCGAGACCTGGCGGCCGGTGGTCTACGCCTATGTGCTGTGGGGTGTCGCGCTTGGCATCGGCCAGGTGCTGACGCGCGGCGAGGACGGCCAGCGCGCGCTGTTCCTGCTGCCGGCGCTGCTGTTCACCATTGCCATGGTGATCTTCCCGACGCTGTTCGGCTTCTACATCGCGCTGACCGACTGGAACCTCAGTTCCTTCAGCGGCCGGCAATTCAACGGGCTCGACAATTTCTGGCAGATGCTGAACGACGCCTATTATCGCAACGCGCTGTTCAATATGGTGCTCTACGTGCTGGCGGTGTTCGTCGAATATGTCATCGCCTTCGGCCTGGCGCTGCTGCTCAACGCGCAGATTAGGGCACGAAAATTCTTCCGCGTCGTGTTTCTCATGCCCCTGATGCTGTCACCGGTCGCGGTTTCGTGGATGATCGGCAAGTCGCTGATGGAATACCGCTTCGGGCCCGCCGCGACGCTGGCGCGGCATCTCGGCTGGGAAAATCCTGCCTTCTTCTCGAACCCGATCACCGCCCGCATCTCGATCATGGTGCTCGATGCCTGGACCTTCATCCCGTTCATGATGATCATGCTGCTCGCCGGCCTGCAGGCGATGTCGCGCGAGGTGCTCGAGGCGGCGCGTGTCGATGGCGCCACCGCTTGGCAGACCTTCTGGCAAGTCACCTTCCCACTGATGCTGCCGGTGTCAGTGACGGCGGTCATCCTGCGCATCATCTTCAAGTTGAAGCTCGCCGACATCATCATCACCGTCACTTCCGGCGGACCGGGCGGCGCGACCGATTCGGTATCGAGTTTCATCTACCGCGAATATCGCGACCGCTCGAACGTCGGCTACGGCACGATGCTGGCGATGGCCTATTTGATCATCATCATCGTGTTCGTGACCTGGCTGCTGAAATTCGCCAGCCGCTTCGTGCGCAACGTCAACTGATCGGGCCGGCAAGATGAGCGTTCAAACGACCGACTATGCCGCCTCCGAAATCCGCTCGCCGGTGAGCTTCGTCGCCAACCGCGTCTTCATCTACGGCGCGCTTATCTTCTGGGCGTTCATCTGCCTGTTCCCGATCTACTGGACGATAACCACCTCGTTCAAGACCGCGGTCGATGTCACCCAAGGTCACCTCATTCCGTTCGTCGACTTCCAGCCGGATTGGAAAGGCTGGCGTTCGCTCGGCCTGTCGCCGGACTCGATCTTTCGGACGTCGACGGTGCGCGACGAATTCATCAAGCGTTTCATGAATTCGGTCATCACCTCGGTCGGCGCGTCGAGCCTCGCCATCGTCATCGGCAGCCTCGCCGCCTACGGGCTGACCCGCTATCGTTACAAGTTCGCCTGGTTCAGGAACGAGGACATCTCCTTCTTCTTCCTGTCACAGCTGATCCTGCCGCCGGTGGTCTTGGCCCTGCCCTTCCTGGTGCTCTACCGGGAAGTCGGCCTGCTCGACACACGCGTCGGGCTGATCCTGCTCTACACGCTGATGGTGCTGCCGATCGTCATCTGGATCATGCGCGACCAGTTCAACTCCATCCCGGTGGAGTTGGAGGAGGCAGCACTCGTCGACGGCCTATCGATCTGGGGCGCCTTCTTGCGCATCGTCATGCCGATCGCGCTGCCCGGCATGGTCGCGGCCTTCATCCTGGCGATGGTGCTGTGCTGGAACGAGTATTTCTTCGCCGCGCTCCTGACCTCGACCGATGCCAAGACCATTCCTGTCATGGTGGCGAGCCAGACCGGCTCACAAGGCATCAACTGGTGGTCGATGGCAGCGCTTGCCACCGCCGCCATCACACCGCTCGCCGTCATCGGCATCGCGCTCGAGCGCTACCTGATCATGGGCATGACAGCGGGCGCGGTGAAATAACTGCGCCGGCTCTCCCTTCTCCCCTTGTTGTGGGAGAAGGGAAAAGCGCGCTAACCCGAAAGTGTTGCCCGCAAATGCTCGAGGATCATGGCAACCCCTTTTTGCCCCAATTCCGCCGAGGCTTCGGGCGCACTTGCCGTGTACCAGCCGGTGTTGTCGGCGAAGCGGCCGGCATCGACCGCTTCCGGGCACAGCGCCAGCATCAGTGACGTCTCGCCGGTGCCGGCATGGTCGAACGGGTACCGGCTGTGCATTGAAGCCGGCATCAGCGGATGCACCTGCACCCAGTTGAAGAAATTGCTGCCCTCGGCGTGCTCGGCATAATAGTCGGCCATCGCCGGAGAGCCCCACCAGCCTTCGCCACGTTCTTTCTCCAGGAAGCGGAAGATCGCCTGCCGGCCGGCGGCCTTGAAGGCGAGATCGGTTGGCATGCCGGCGGCAAAATTTTCGGTCTGGTGGTGAATGATGGCGTGGATGTTGCGGAAGCCGACGCGCAGCAGGCTATAGAACAGTTCTTCCGCAAATGGCGCCAGCACATTGCCGCCGACCTGCAGCGAACCACTGCCCTCCGGTGCTGCAACAGCATAGCTCGCCGCGCCGTAATGGAAGGGCGGCAGAATGACGATTTCGGCTTCTTTTTCGAACAGTTCCAGGCTCTTGACCACCGCCAGCGTGTCCATGCCGACGGCCATGTGCTCGCCGTGATATTCAAGCACACCGAGCGGCAACACGACCGGCCAGTTTTCGGCGATCACCTTGCGTATCTGATGCGGCAGCATCAATTCGTAGCGCATGACACCTACTCCATATTGGTGTGGCGGGCGCGCATCGCTTCCGGCGAGACGCCGGTCAGATCCCTGAGCTTCAGCACCATCACTTCGAAGAGGACGAACAGCGCGCCTTCGAAAACCGAGCCCATCGGCAGGACGGATGTCTTTTCGGGACCCTGGTCGTCGGCCATGGTCTGAGCCGGGATAAGCAGTGCGAAATCGGCCAGCTTCGCGGCAGTGCTGTCGGCTTGCGCGGTGAGCAGCAGGACTGTGGTACCGGCCTCGCGCGCGACCTGCATCAAGGTCAGCACGGTCGACGTCTCACCCGGGCCGGAACTTGCGAGGAAGACATCGGCCTCGCCCAGCGGCGGCGTGGTCATGTCGCCGACGACCGACACCGGCAGACCGAGATGGTAGAGCCGCATGGCAAAACCCTGGACCTGCAGCGCCTCGCGGCCGCAGCCATAGGTGACGATCTTTTTCGCGCCAGCCAGGATGGCGCAAGCGGCGTCGATGCGGCTTGCGTCGATACGCTCCAGCACGGTGCCAAGCTCGTTCAGCGCAATCCCAAACAGGTTTTCGCCGGCGTCCGTCATAACATTTGCACCAGCTTGCAGGTGCCGGAGAACCATTTGAATATCTTAGTCACCTCTGCCCCGAACAGCTTGTTTTCACTCATGCTATCACCGCGAAAATCGGTGTCCAACGACACGCAGTGCTTTTGATGCGCTACAGCCGTGATAGTGTCACGGCAAATCCAAATGAGGAAACGACAGCATATGAAGACACGGCATTTCGACCGCATCGGTAATGGCGGCATCACCTTCACCGAGCTCGGCTTCGGCACTGCGCCGCTCGGCAATCTCTACCGCGCCGTCTCCGACGAGGATGCCAATGCTACGCTGGAGGCGGCATGGCGGGTCGGCTGCCGCTACTACGATACCGCGCCGCTCTATGGGCTGGGCCTAGCCGAAACGCGACTCAATCCGTTCCTGCGTTCGAAGAAGCGCGACGACTACGTGCTGTCCAGCAAAGTCGGGCGCATCATGCGCGCCTGCCCGCCGGAACAGCGCACCGGCATCGGCAAATTCTTCGACACCCCATCGCGCCGCGAGGTCTACGATTACAGCTATGACGGCGTCATGCGCTCCTTCGAAGCCTCGCTGGAACGACTCGGCGTCGACCGCATCGACATCCTCTTCGTGCATGATGTCGACATCTTCACCCATGGCAGCAAGGAAGCCTCGGACCAGCGCATCCAGGAATTCATGAGCTCCGGCTATTACGGATTGCTAGCATTGCGCGACCAGGGCGTGATCAAGGCGTTCGGCGGCGGCATCAACGAGTGGCCGGTTGCCCAGACGCTGGCCGAGCGCGGCGATTTCGATCTGTTCCTGCTTGCCGGGCGTTACACGCTGCTGGAGCAGGAAGCGCTGCAGTCTTTCCTGCCGCTATGCCAGCAACGCGGCATCGGCATCGTTCTCGGCGGGCCGTACAATTCCGGCATCCTGGCAACCGGGCCGAAGCCCGGCGCCTACTACAACTATTCGGAGGCGCCGCAGGACATCATCGACCGCGTCACCCGCATCGAGGCCGTCTGCAAGCGCCACGGCGTGCGCCTGATCGAGGCGGCGCTGCAGTTCCCGCTGCTGCATCCTTCGGTCGTCTCGGTAATCCCCGGCGGCCAGCGGCCGGGCGAAGTCGAAAGCAATCGCTCGCTGCTCGACGCGAAACCGCCATCGGCGCTGTGGGCCGATCTCAAGAAGGAAGGCTTGATGCGCACTGACGCGCCGACGGCATAGCGCCGCCTTTTCCAACGACGCTGCGGGCACAGAAAAGAAAAACCGGATATACCGGCTTTTCTTTTCTCTGAAAGACTTAAGGAGGCGCTTAGTTGACCGCGTCCTTGAGGCCCTTGCCGGCCGAGAACTTCGGCACGGTGCGCGCCGGGATCTTCACTTCCGCACCGGTCTGCGGATTGCGGCCGGTCGACGCGGCGCGTTGTGACACGGTGAAATTTCCGAAGCCGACAAGCCGGACATCGCCGCCCTTTTTCAGTTCGCCGGTGATGACGGAAAACACCGCATCAACCGCCGACTGCGCGTCACCCTTCGAAATACTCGCGGCATCGGCGACAGCGGACACCAGTTCGTTCTTGTTCATAAAAATTCCCTTCCATGAGAAAACCGGAACACTCGACTCATCCGGCAGGAAACGGACTTTAGAAAGAAGCGCTCCGGCAACCAAGTCGAAAAGCGCCGGGAAAGTCGAAAAAAGCCCGGAAATCCGGGGTTCTTCACATGAAAAAGCCGGGCTCAAGGCCCGGCTCTCTCTTTGTGCATTGCAACTTTAGCAAGAGCTAATGCGCCAGCGATTTACCAGCTTCGTCCCCGACATCGACCACGGCCGGCGCATTGACGGGTTCAACCCACTGGATCGGTTCCGGCATGCGCACCAGCGCATGGCGCAACACTTCGCCAACCCGTGAGACCGGAATGATCTCCATGCCGCTCTTCACGTTCTCCGGAATCTCCGCCAGATCCTTGGCGTTCTCTTCCGGGATCAGCACCTTCTTGATGCCGCCGCGAAGTGCGGCAAGCAGCTTCTCCTTGAGGCCGCCGATCGGCAGCACCCTGCCGCGCAGCGTGATCTCGCCGGTCATCGCCACATCGGCCTTGACCGGGATTCCGGTCAGCACCGAGACGATCGCCGTCGCCATCGCCACGCCAGCCGACGGTCCGTCCTTGGGCGTTGCGCCTTCCGGCACGTGGACGTGGATATCGCGCTTGTCGAACAGCGGCGGCTCGACGCCGAAATCGATGGCCCGCGAGCGGACGTAGGACGCCGCCGCCGAAATCGATTCCTTCATAACGTCGCGCAGATTGCCGGTCACGGTCATGCGGCCCTTGCCGGGCATCATGACGCCTTCCACCGTCAACAGCTCGCCGCCGACTTCCGTCCAGGCGAGCCCGGTGACCACGCCGACCTGATCGTCGCTCTCGACCTGGCCGAAGCGGAAGCGCGGAACACCAAGATAATCGGCAAGATTGTCCGCCGTGATGTTGATCGTCTTCTTCTTCGTCTTCAGGATCTCGGTCACGGCCTTGCGCCCGAGCTTCATCAGCTCGCGCTCCAGGCTCCTGACGCCCGCTTCACGGGTGTAGGTCTGGATGATGCCGCGGATCGCGTCCTCGCCGACGGAGAATTCCTTCGGCTGCAACGCGTGGTCGCGGATCACCTTGGGCATCAGGTGACGCTTGGCGATCTCGATCTTCTCGTCCTCGGTGTAGCCGGCGATACGGATGATCTCCATGCGGTCCATCAAGGGCGCAGGGATGTTCAGCGTGTTCGCCGTCGTTACGAACATCACGCTCGACAGGTCGTATTCGACCTCGAGGTAATGGTCCATGAACGTCGAATTCTGCTCGGGATCGAGCACCTCGAGCAAAGCCGATGACGGATCACCGCGGAAATCCTGGCCCATCTTGTCGATCTCGTCGAGCAGGAAGAGCGGGTTGGATTTCTTCGCCTTCTTCATCGACTGGATGACCTTGCCGGGCATCGAGCCGATATAGGTGCGGCGGTGACCACGGATCTCGGCCTCGTCGCGCACGCCGCCCAGCGCCATGCGGATGAACTCGCGGCCGGTCGCCTTGGCGATCGACTTGCCGAGCGAGGTCTTGCCGACGCCGGGAGGTCCGACGAGGCACAGGATCGGCCCCTTCAGCTTCTTCTGACGGCTCTGCACGGCGAGGTATTCGACGATGCGGTCCTTGACCTTGTCGAGGCCGAAATGATCCGTATCGAGCACGTTCTGGGCAAAGGCCAGATCCTGCTTGACCTTGGAGTTCCTGCCCCACGGGATCGACAGCAGCCAGTCGAGATAGTTGCGCACGACGGTCGATTCAGCCGACATCGGCGACATCGTCCGCAGCTTCTTCAGTTCGGCTTCCGCTTTTTCGCGGGCCTCCTTGGAAAGCTTGGTCTTCTTGATGCGCGCCTCGATCTCGGCGGCCTCGTCGCGGCCGTCCTCGCCCTCGCCGAGCTCCTTCTGGATCGCCTTCATCTGCTCGTTGAGATAGTATTCGCGCTGCGTCTTCTCCATCTGGCGCTTGACGCGCGAGCGGATGCGCTTCTCCACCTGCAGCACCGAGATTTCGGCTTCCATGAAGCCCATCGCCTTCTCCAGCCGTTCCTTGACGGACAGCGTGGCGAGCATCTCCTGCTTCTCGGGGATCTTGATGGCAAGATGCGAAGCGACCGTGTCGGCGAGCTTGGAATAGTCGTCGATCTGGCTGGCGGCACCCACCACTTCGGGCGAGATCTTCTTGTTCAGCTTGACGTAGTTCTCGAAGTCGGTGACGACGGAACGGGCCAGCGCCTCGACCTCGACCTCTTCCTCCTCCGGTTCGACCAGCGCCGCAGCACGGGCTTCATGGAAGTCGGGACGGTCGGTGAACGCGACGATTTTCGCGCGCGAGGCGCCTTCGACCAGCACCTTCACGGTGCCGTCCGGCAGTTTCAGCAATTGCAGCACATTGGCGAGCGTGCCGATGTCAAAGATGGCATCGGGCTCCGGATCATCGTCGGCGGCATTCATCTGGGTCGCAAGCAGGATCTGCTTTTCCTGACCCATCACTTCTTCCAGCGCCTTGATCGACTTTTCACGCCCGACGAAGAGCGGAACGATCATGTGCGGGAACACCACGATGTCGCGCAGTGGGAGGACTGCGAAGACGCCGTCGCTGGGAGCCTTGGATAATTTGGCCATTGTCCAACCTTTCATGTCGCGGCCGCCAATCGGCCAACCGCGAATCTCATATTAACGACCGGGGATCGTTCCGCCTACCACCGTTTGTGACGGGAGTTTTACAGCACAGAATTCGGCACCACGGCCTTCTGCCATTAGTTGGAGGCACGGGGGGTAAAGATCAAGGGTCAACACGGTCCGTCCCTCCAATCCGCAGCCATTACGCGGCGCCGTACGCGGTCTGCGACAGCAAAACGGCGCCCTGCGGCGCCGTTTCGGAAAAAAAATCCATTGCCGGCTCACGTCAGGCGCTGACGTTGCCCTTCTTTTCCTTCTGCTCGGAATAGATGTAGAGCGGCCGGGCGTTGCCTGACACCACCTCTTCCGAAATAACCACTTCGCGCACGCCTTCCAGCGCCGGCAGCTCGAACATGGTGTCGAGCAGGATCGCTTCCATGATCGAACGCAGGCCGCGCGCGCCGGTCTTGCGCTCGATGGCGCGCTTGGCGATCGCCGAGAGCGCGTTCTCGTGGAAGGTCAGGTCGACATTCTCCATCTCGAACAGCCGCTGATACTGCTTGACCAGCGCGTTCTTCGGCTCGGTCAGGATCTGGATCAGTGCCGGCTCGTCGAGATCCTCCAGCGTCGCCAGGACAGGCAGACGGCCGACGAACTCGGGAATGAGGCCGAACTTCAAGAGATCCTCAGGCTCGACCAGGCGGAAAACATCGCCGGTGCGGCGATCCTCGGGCGAAGCGACGATGGCGCCGAAACCGATCGAGGTCTTCCTGCCGCGATCCGAGATGATCTTGTCCAGGCCGGCGAAAGCGCCACCGCAGATGAACAGGATGTTGGCGGTGTCGACCTGCAGGAATTCCTGCTGCGGATGCTTCCTGCCGCCCTGCGGCGGCACGGAGGCGACAGTGCCTTCCATGATCTTCAAAAGTGCCTGCTGCACGCCCTCGCCCGAGACGTCGCGGGTGATCGAGGGATTGTCCGACTTGCGCGAGATCTTGTCGATCTCGTCGATATAGACGATGCCGCGCTGGGCGCGCTCGACATTGTAGTCGGCCGACTGCAACAGCTTCAGGATGATGTTCTCGACGTCCTCGCCGACATAGCCGGCCTCGGTCAGCGTCGTCGCGTCGGCCATGGTGAAGGGGACGTCGATGATACGGGCCAGCGTCTGCGCCAGCAACGTCTTGCCGCAGCCGGTCGGGCCGATCAGCAGGATGTTAGACTTCGCGAGTTCGACGTCGTTGTTCTTGCCGGCATGGGCGAGGCGCTTGTAGTGGTTGTGGACGGCCACCGACAGCACGCGCTTGGCGTAAGGCTGGCCGATGACGTAGTCGTCGAGAACCTTGAGGATTTCCTGTGGGGTCGGCACGCCCTCTCGCGACTTCACCATCGAGGTCTTGTTCTCCTCGCGGATGATGTCCATGCACAGTTCGACGCATTCGTCGCAGATGAACACCGTCGGCCCGGCGATCAGCTTGCGCACTTCGTGCTGGCTTTTGCCGCAAAACGAGCAATAAAGCGTGTTCTTGGAATCACCGCTGTTGTTGCCGACCTTGCTCATTTTCCTGTCCTTTCATGGCCGCCCGCCGATGGTCTGGTTGAAAGGGCGCATATTCAATCTATCGCGGGAATCCGCTGCCGCCAGTGCCCCGGCTCCCGCAACGCATTCCGTACGAAACACAAATCGGAAAACGGGGCAATGATTCGAACAACCCCACGCAAAGCTAAGCCGTCGAAAATCAACATAGCCTTAACGTAGGCAATTGCACCCGTCGAGGGAACAGCCAATTGTGGCCGAAATGCCGCAAGCTGCGCCAAAAGCGCGTGATCCCGCCACTCATTGCCACCGCAGGGCCACCGCGGGCCTATAAGGCAATACCTTCGACCGGCTCACGTGACGAAATGACCTTGTCGATGAGGCCGAAATCCCTGGCCTCGTCGGCAGTCATGAAATGGTCACGGTCGAGCGTTTTTTCAATCTCATCGTAGCTCTTGCCGGTGTGCTTGACGTAAACCTCGTTGAGGCGACGCTTCAGCTTGATGATGTCCTGGGCATGGCGCTCGATGTCGGAAGCCTGGCCCTGGAAGCCGCCGGAAGGCTGGTGGACCATGATGCGGGCGTTCGGCGTGGCAAAGCGCATGTCCTTGTGGCCCGCCGTCAAGAGCAGCGAGCCCATCGAGGCGGCCTGACCGATGCAGAGCGTCGACACGGCAGGCTTGATGAACTGCATGGTGTCATAGATCGCCATGCCGGAGGTGACGACGCCGCCGGGCGAGTTGATATAGAGGTTGATTTCCTTCTTCGGATTCTCCGCCTCGAGGAACAGCAGCTGCGCGCAGACCAGCGTCGCCATGCCATCCTCGACCGGGCCGGTGATGAAAATGATGCGCTCCTTGAGGAGCCGCGAGAAAATGTCGTAGGCCCGCTCGCCGCGATTGGTCTGTTCGACCACCATCGGAACGAGGTTCATGTAGGTTTCGACGGGGTTCTTCATGGACTATCCCTTTTTGAGGATGGGATTCCGGCGCCGGAGATTTGCAATCGGGCAGAATCGGTTCTGGATCGTTATTGTGTAAATAGGATGCCGGCTCACCCTAGCGCAAGGCCGCCTCTCCTAGCCATCCGGTTAAGTCGAATCAAGGTTTCCAAACCAGTTTCGCCTGTCGCCGTGCCGGCAGCCCCTCTCCTGCCGTGGGAAGGGGCGCTCATGCTTGGCCGTTGTTTAGCAGTTTCTTAACCGCATCGCTTAACGAAAAGTGGTGAAACCGCTTTTTCCGGCCACGGCTTACCCTACAATTCAACGTTGAACTCGCTTCACGCAGTTCAAACAGGGGGAGTGCGATGATCAAGAAAGTTGCTTCCTTGGCCCTTACCGGCATCAGCGTTCTCGGCATGGCGTCCGAAACGGCTGCCGGCGGACGCTCGGTCGAATGCTACGAGCAGGTTAACCGGCCGGCCGTCTACGACACCGTCTACGAGGATGTGCTCGTCAGCCCAGCCGGCCAGCAGGTGCAGTATGAAGCGCCGATCTACGGGACGCGTGAGCGCGTGGTGCAGATCGCGCCGGCGCGCGTTAGCTACGAGACCGTGCCCGCCATCACCCGCACCATCTACCGGTCCGTGAGGGTCAATGACGGCGGCTATTCCTGGGAATGGCGCATCATCAATGGCCGCAAGGTGCTGTGCAAGGTCAGGCACAAGGCGCGCTATGAACGCATGGCCGAGATCGTCGTGGTTGAGCCGGAACGCCGGCGGCGCGTTGTCCTCCCCGCCGAATACGAGAGCGTCGCCGAAGAGGTTCTCGTGCGGCCGGAGCAACGGCGCATCATCGACATTCCGGCGTCCTATCAGACAGTGGCCCGCCGCGTGGTGGTCAGGGAGGGCTCATCCAGCTGGCGCCGCGTGCATATTCCGAGGCATTGCCAGTATTAGCGCTCAGGCCACCTCCGCCCTGAGCCATTTCTTCAGGCCGTCGACATCGCCGTTGCCGACGTAGGCCGCAACCCTTCTGCCGACTGCCGCGCCGAACTTGTAGCCGTGGCCGGAGCAGGCCGAGACGACCAGGCATCTGCCTTTCTGGTGAGCCAGGAATTTCTCGTCGGCGGTGAAGGTGTAGGCGCAGGTGACCACCTCGGTGACCTTATACTCCTCGATATGGGCAATCGGCGGTGAAAACAGGTTGCGGATCGCCTCGCCCTCGCCCGGCACCGGCTGACGGTTCCAGTCTGCATCGCTGGTCGGCACCCTGTGCAGGCCCGAGCCGAATTTCATGCCGGCGCCGCCTGTCGGCGGGATGGCGTAGCCGTCGACAGTGCCGCCGATGTTGAGGACGACCGGTGCTGCCTGCCAGACCGCTTTCAGGTCCGCCGGCGGTTCGACATAGGCGAGCGCGGTGCGCCAGGTTTTCAGCTCGCCATCCAGCTCCGGGAACAGTTTTAGCACCCAGGCGCCGGCAGCGACGACGATCCGGTCGGCCTGCATCGTTTCGCCGCCCGCCAGCACGACATGCCCGGCCTCGGCGTCGATCTCGACCACCTTGCTGTTCTCATAGACATTGGCGCCGTTCGCGCGCAGCCACCTGGCGAGGCCGGCAGCGATCTTGCGGCAGTGCAGCGCGCCGCCGTCCGGCGAAAAATACGCATAGCGGAATGAACCAGGTTCTAGGAACGGCCAGCGTTCGACCGCGGCATCCGGCTCGAACAATTCGAACGGGTAGTTCCCGGCTTCCATGCCTTCTCGGTATTCCTCGGCCTCGTCTCCCGGCTGGCGCGAAATGCAGATGAAGCCGCGCGGATCGAGATGGCTTTCACGGAGATCGGCCCACATCTCATCCCAGGCTTCATAGGCTTCGGTGATCAGCCGGCCGTAGCCCGTTCCGGCCCGGTAGGCGCGGCGGATGATGCGATGATGGTCGCCGGAGGCGGCGAGCGGATTGGGGATCGGTCCCTGCTCGACGATCGAGACGAGGTGCCCGGCCTTGACCAGCGACCAGGCCGTGGAAAGCCCGGCAATGCCTGCACCGACCACGATCACATTCATGAAAACCGTCCTTCCGCAACCGCTTCGGCGGCTCACCTCACGGGAGGGCCAACATACGGTCTGGCACCAGACTGGCAAGCCGCGCTAATGATCTGGCATGACCGAATTGAAGCCGCCCTATCTTGCCTTTGATCCAGCCTCCCGCCGCCTGCGGCTCGATCCGCACGAACCGGCTTTTTTCCAGGACCCATATGAAGCCTACGCCTTCCTGCATGGCGCATCGAACGCCTTCTTCTGGGAAGAATTTGGTTTCTGGTGTTTTGGCGGCTTCGACGACGTCAACCGACTGCTGCGCGATCGCCGCTTCGGCCGCCAGAACCCGGCCGGCATTCCGGACAGCCGGGGCATCGGCCAGGACCGCACGCATCTCAGCGCCTTCGACGGTGTCGAGGCCAATTCGATGCTGGAGTTGGAGCCGCCCGTCCACACACGGCTCAGAACGCTGGTCAACCGCGCCTTCGTCTCGCGCCAGGTCGAGCGGCTCAGGCCGCGCGTCGAGACGTTGGCCAACGAACTGATCGACCGTTTCGAACCAGGGGAAGTCGACCTGCTGACGGCCTTCGCCGCTCCCTTGCCGATCACCATCATTGCCGAGATGCTAGGCGTGCCGGTCGAGATGGGGCCGCAGCTGCTCGACTGGTCGCATCGGATGGTCGCCATGTACATGCATGGCCGCACCCGCGAGACGGAGGACACGGCCAATCGCGCCGCGCGCGACTTTTCCGATTTTCTGCGCGGCTACGTCGCCGAGCGGCGAAAGAGGCCGGGCGAGGATCTTCTGTCGCTGCTGATTGGGGCACAGGAGGACGGTCAGAAACTGTCGGAGGACGAGCTGGTATCCTCGGCCATCCTTTTGCTCAATGCCGGCCATGAGGCAACTGTCCACCAGACCGGCAATGCGGTGCGCTCGATCCTTGCGCAAGGCGGCGACCCGCGCCGCTTCTTCGCCTCACCGGAAGCAACAGCCGCGACGGTCGAAGAGTGCCTGCGCTTCGACGCGCCGCTGCACATGTTCACGCGCTATGCCTATCAGGAGGTCGAGGCCGGGCCGGGGATCATCGTCCAGCCTGGCGAGACGATCGGGCTGTTGCTCGGCATGGCCAATCGCGACCCTACTGCGTTTGCCGAGCCCCTCGCCTTCAGGCCGGACCGTGCCGACCAGAAGAACGTATCGTTCGGCGCCGGCATCCATTTCTGCATCGGCGCGCCGCTCGCCCGGCTCGAACTGCAGGTGTCGCTGAAAACCTTGTTCGACCGGCTACCGCAGCTGCATCTTGCCGAACAGCCGCGCTTCCGCGACACCTATCATTTCCACGGCCTGGAAACGCTCGCCGTACACTTCTGAGCATTCGGTCCGGCGCGATGCGAGATCAAAGCTTGATCACATACTCCTTGCGAGTCGTTTCAAGCACTTCCCAGCTCCCCTTGAAACCCGGCCTCAGCACGAAACTATCGCCGGCTTTGACGGTGCGCGCCTTCCCGCCGTCTTCGGCGATCACCGAGACTCCCGACAGAATGTGGCAAAACTCCCACTCGTCATATTCGATACGCCATTTGCCCGGCGTTGCTTCCCATATGCCGGCATAAAGGCCGCCGTCCTGTTCCTCGACGTTCCAGGTGCGGAACTTCGGATCGCCCGAAATCAGGCGACCCGGCGCCGGTGCGCCAAGTTCCGGCTCGACGATGTCGACGCCGACGGACAGAAGTTTCGGCGTGGTCATGGCGATCAAACCTTGGCGAGGGCCTGTTCCAGATCGGCAACGATGTCGTTGACATCCTCGATACCGACCGAAAGCCTGACCGTGTCCGGCCCTGCCCCGGCATTGATTTTCTGCTCGTCTGAAAGCTGGCGATGCGTTGTCGATGCCGGATGGATGACCAGCGACTTGGTGTCGCCGACATTGGCCAGGTGCGAGAACAGCTCGAGCGCCTCGACGAACTTGATGCCCGCCGCGTAGCCGCCCTTCAGCCCGAAAGTGAACACCGCGCCGGCGCCGAGCGGCGAGTACTTCTTCTGCAGCGCATTGTTCTTGTCGCTGGGCAGGCCGGGATAGGACACCCAGGCGACCTTGGGATGGTTGGAAAGCCATCCGGCGACCGCCGCCGCATTGTCGCAGTGGCGCTGCATCCTGAGCGGCAAGGTTTCCAGACCGGTCAGGATCAGGAAAGCGTTGAACGGCGAAATCGCCGCGCCGATATCGCGCAGGCCGAGCACGCGAGCAGCGATGGCGAAGGCGAAATTGCCGAAGGTCTCGTGCAGGACGAGGCCGCCATATTCGGGGCGCGGCTCCGACAGCATCGGATATTTGCCCGACTTCGACCAATCGAAGGTGCCGCCGTCGACAATGGCGCCGCCGATCGAGTTGCCGTGACCGCCGATGAACTTGGTCAGCGAATGCACGACGATGTCGGCGCCATGTTCGATCGGCCGCAGCAGATAGGGCGAGGCCAGCGTGTTGTCGACGATCAGCGGCAGGCCGTGCTTGCGGGCAATGTCGCCGATCTTCTCGATATCGACGAAGACGCCGCCCGGATTGGCCAGGCTCTCGATGAAGATTGCCTTGGTCCTGTCGTCGATTTGGCTCTCGAAGGTCGAGATGTCATTGGTGTCGGCCCAGCGCACCTGCCAACCGAAATTCTTGAAGGCGTGGCCGAATTGGTTGATCGAGCCGCCGTAAAGCTTTGTCGCTGAAACGAAATTGTCGCCGGGCTGCATCAGATTGTGGAAGACCAGCACCTGCGCGGCATGGCCGGAGGCGACCGCAAGGCCTGCCGTGCCGCCTTCGAGTGCCGCGAGGCGCTCTTCCAGCACTGCCTGAGTCGGATTCATGATGCGGGTGTAGATGTTGCCGAACGCCTTCAGCCCGAACAGCGAGGCGGCATGGTCGGCATCGTCGAAGACGAAGGAGGTCGTCTGGTAGATCGGCGTCGCTCGGGCGCCGGTCGCCGGATCCGGCTTGGCGCCGGCATGGACGGCGAGCGTGTTGAAACCGGGCGTGCGGGCCATCGAAAACCTCCCTCAATGGTGAATGGTGAATGGTGAATGGTGAATGGTGAATGGTGAAGTCGGCCAGCCCCACCCTGATTGCAAGCGGCTCATATGCCGCCTTGCCCGCCTTCCAGAAAAATCCTTCTATTCACCATTCACTATTCACTACCTACTTCTGGCGAACGCCGAAGCTCTGGAATCCCGGCCGCATCAGGGGCTTCTTCGACGACAAAACGCCGGAATTGACGCCGGTCCAGCCGATCTCGCCGGACAGCTTGCCATATTCGATCTTGGGGCAACGGTTCATCACCACCTTGATGCCGGCGACTTCGGCGCGCGCGGCCGCCTCGTCATGGCGTATGCCAAGCTGCATCCAGATGACCTTCGGCAGCGGATCGAGCCGCAGCACCTCGTCGACAATGCCGGGCACGACAGCGGAAGCGCGAAACACGTCGACCATGTCGACAGATCCTGGAACGTCGGCGAGTCTGGCATAGGTCATCTGGCCTAGAATCGCCTTGCCGGCCTGGCCGGGATTGATCGGGAACACCGAAAACCCTTTGCCGAGCAGATATTTCAGCACGAAATAGCTCGGCCGCACGTCATTGGCCGACGCGCCGACCATGGCGATGGTCTTCACCGAATTGAGGATGCCGGCGATATAGGCGTTGTCGTAGGCGTCGTGGTTCATGCCTCGTCATACAGCGCTTCGGAGTGAGGTGCCAACAGCCGCGTCAGTGGCTTGCAATGGGCCAGGGAAAGCCGTCAGCCGGGCAGCGAAATCGATCCGTCTTCCGCGATCGGAAAAGCCGGATTGTGCGCCACTTCCCAGATGTGCCCGTCGGCATCGGCGAAATAGCCGTACCAACCGCCCCAGAATGCGCGGCCAGCCGGCTTGACGATACGGCCGCCGGCCCTCTCGGCCATCGCCAGCACTGCATCGACCTCGGCGTCGGAGCGGGTGTTGTAGGCAAGGTAGACCGCCGACGGCGCTTTGCCGAAGGTCACGCCTGAATCCTCTTCGGCGCTTTGCCGCGGGAACAGGCCGAGAATGGCGCCGCCCGTCTGGAAGAAGGCAACGCCCTCGGTGATCCCGGCATGACGGGTCAGCCCCATGCCCTCGTAGAAGCGCACCGCGCGGTCGAGATCGTCGGTAGCTATGGTGATGATGGAGATGCGCGGTTCCATATCCGCCTCCTATTCCTCCGGCCATTCCGGCTTGCGCTTGCCGATGAAGGCGCCAATGCCCTCTTCCGCGTCGCGCGCCAGCATGTTCTCGACCATGACGCGCCCGGTGTAATCATAGGCCTCGGCCAGCCCCATTTCCGCCTGCTCATAGAAGGCTTCCTTGCCGATCTTGACGACCAAGGACGATTTGGACGCAATGGTCTGCGCGTATTTGGTGACAATCTGATTCAGATATTCGCGCGGCACGACGCGGTTGATGAGACCGAATTCCTTGGCGGTTGCCGCATCGATCGTCTCGCCGGTCAAAAGCATTTCCATGGCGTGCTTGCGCGAGACGTTGCGCGACAGCGCCACCATCGGCGTCGAGCAGAACAGTCCGATATTGACGCCAGGCGTGCAGAAGGTCGCCTCGTGCGAGGCGATGGCGAGATCGCAGCTGGCAACCAGCTGCAAGCCGGCCGCCGTCGCCAGGCCGTCGACTTCGGCGATCACCGGCTTAGGATGGCGAACGATCGCCTGCATCAGTGAAGCGCAGGCGGAAAACGTCTTTTCGAAGAAGCCCCTGCCGCGATCGGCATCGGCGCGGTGCGCGCTCAACTCCTTGAGGTCGTGTCCGGCGCAGAACACCTTGCCGACCGCCCCGAGCACGATGACGCGGACGGATTTGTCGGCCTTGGCGCGGTCGAGTTCCGCCATCAGCGCCGCCATCACTGCAAGCGAAAGAGCATTGGCCGGCGGATTGGCAAGCGTCAGGCGCAGCACGCCCTTGTCCAGCCTGGAGACGACCGGCCCTTCGGCAACGGCAGGTTTGATGGCAACGATTTCGGCCATGGGGTCATTCCTCCGCGATTCCGGATCGGTGATCGACTAATCTAGTATGCCGGTCTCGCTTCGTCCAACACCCCGCTTCTGCCATAATGAATGGCTGTTGCCAGAAACAGCACGCTACGCTCATACAGGCAGGCGCAAACGAGGGACCGACATGCCTGCCCAAAGCAACCTCAAGCCGGTGCTGACGGCTGCTGATGTCAACGCGCTGATGGCGACCGTTTTCCCGCAACTCAACGACCAGTTCACCTTCTATGAGGCGTTGGAGGTGTTTCCAGGCGGCTGTGTCGTGCGACTCAATGCCGACGAGCGCCATTTGCGTCCCGGCGGCACCGTGTCGGGTTCGGCGCTGTTCACGCTGGCCGACATAGGCGGCTATGTCTGCGTGCTCTCGCATGCCGGACCGGATGCGCTTTCGGTCACCACCAGTCTCAACATCAATTTCGTCCGCAAGGCCGAGGCCGGGCCGATCGACGGCCATTGCCGCATCCTCAAGCTCGGCAAGAGCCTGATGGTGTTCGATATCGACATCGTCGCCGGCCCGGAGGGACACACAGTAGCGCACGCAACGGGCACCTATTCGATCCCGCCAAAGCGGATTGATGGTGTGGTAAAATAATACCTTTCACCCAAGGCATTGTTTTTGCTGGATTTTGATAGCTTGCCGACATTTCACGCGCCTTGACGCAGTCGCCGTCCTCTCCTATAAGCCCTCACGGAACAGCGGCCCGCAAAGGCCGCCGTTTTGTTATTGGCGGCGGGCAAGCGCCTTTCGCCAATCCAAGCAACAAGAAACGCCTTCTTTTGAAGGTCCGAACCGAAAGCAACAATCCATGGCAACCTTTTCGCAGAAGCCTGCGGATGTGGTGAAGAAGTGGGTGCTGATCGACGCCGAGGGTCTCGTCGTCGGCCGTCTCGCCACTGTCATCGCCAATCATCTTCGCGGCAAACACAAGCCCACCTTCACCCCGCACGTCGACGACGGCGACAACGTCATCGTCATCAATGCCGACAAGGTGGTGTTCACCGGCAAGAAGTTCACCGACAAGGTCTATTACTGGCACACCGGCCACCCCGGCGGCGTCAAGGAACGCACCGCGCGCCAGCTGCTCGAGGGCCGCTTTCCCGAGCGCGTCGTGGAGAAGGCCGTCGAACGCATGATCCCGCGTGGCCCGCTCGGCCGTCGCCAGATGAAGAATCTCCGCGTCTATGCAGGCACGGAACATCCGCATGTCGCCCAGCAGCCCGTCGTCCTCGACGTGGCCAAGCTGAACGCCAAGAACAAGAAGGTTTCGTAAGATGGCTGAGCTTTCCTCGCTCGCAGAACTCGGAACTGCCACCGGCAATACCAACACCCAGCCGGCAGCACCCGTCCATGTCCAGAAGCTCGACAAATCGGGCCGCGCCTATGCCACCGGCAAGCGCAAGAACGCCATCGCCCGTGTCTGGGTGAAGCCCGGCTCCGGCAAGATCGTCGTCAACGACAAGGTGTTCGCCGAATATTTCGCACGCCCGGTCCTGCAGATGATCCTCAACCAGCCGATCATCGCTGCCAACCGCGCCGGCCAGTACGACATCGTTGCCACCGTCATCGGCGGCGGCCTTTCCGGCCAGGCCGGTGCCGTGCGTCACGGCATCTCCAAGGCGCTGACCTATTACGAGCCGGCGCTGCGCGCCGTACTCAAGAAGGGCGGCTTCCTGACCCGCGACAGCCGCGTCGTCGAGCGCAAGAAGTACGGCAAGGCGAAGGCCCGCCGAAGCTTCCAGTTCTCCAAGCGCTAAGCGCTGCGCAATTGCACGCTATCGAAAGGCCGCCTCCGGGCGGCCTTTTCTTTTCGTGCAAAGCCATCACCCACCCGCGCCTGCCGCGCGGTTCATGCCTGGCACAGACCTCAGGTCCTGCCGTCCTTGATAAAGTCGATGAACGCCCGCAGCGGCGCCGGCACGAGGCGCCGGCCGGGATAGTAGAGGAACGGCCCGGAAAAGCTCTGCCACCAGGGTTCAAGCACCGGTTCGAGCGCCCCGCTCTCGAAGTGAGGGCGTAGCCAATCCTCGAACAGGCTGACGATGCCTGTGCCGGCGATGGCTGCATCGACCTTGAGGTCGGTCGCCCCGCCCAGTGTCACGAGAAGCGGCCCACTTGGGTCGACCCGCACCACCTCGCCGTCGCGCTCGAATTCCCACGGCGGCATCGCACGGCTGGCAAAGCGGCCGCGCAGGCAGGCGTGGCCGAGCAGGTCGCGCGGGTGCTGCGGGCGGCCGTGACGATCCAGGTAGACAGGGCTGGCGGCGGTGGCGAAGCGCTGCACGCGCGGCCCGATCGGCACGGCGATCATGTCCTGCTCCAGCCGCTCGTCATAGCGGATGCCGGCGTCGCAGCCCGCCGCCAGCACATCGACAAAGCTCTCCTCGGCGATCACCTCCAGCCGGATGCCGGGATAGGCGGCAAGGAACCGCGGGACGATGCTGGGCAGGACCAGCCGCGCCGCGCTGACCGGCACGTTGAGGCGCAGCGAGCCGGCCGGCCTGTCGCGAAAGCCGTTCACGACGTCCAGCGCTGATTCCACCTCGGTCAAGGCTGGACCGAGCCGCGCCAGCAGACCTTCGCCGGCTTCCGTCAGGACAACGCTGCGGGTCGTCCGATTGAGCAGCCTGACACCGAGCTGCGTCTCCAGGCGCCGCACCGCCTCGCTCAAGCCGGACGCACTGCCGCCGCTGGCGCGTGCCGCATCCCGAAAACCTTTGGCGCGCGCTACGGCCACGAAGGCGTTCAGATCCCCGAGATCAATCTGCATTGTTCGTCATTCCGCACAGCCCGTGCGAATTGTACCCAATTATCATGAGATCGGACAGCGTCTATCTGTGCACCATCCCTGAAGGAGAAAGACCATGTCCAGCGTCGACCAGTCCGGCACATTCATCCTCGGCGACCGCAAAGTGAGACGGCTCGGCTACGGCGCCATGCAGCTCGCAGGACCCGGCGTCTTCGGCCCACCAAAGGACCACGACACGGCATTGGCCGTGCTGCGCGAAGCCGTTGCACAAGGCGTCAATCACATCGACACCAGCGACTTCTATGGCCCGCACGTGACCAACCTGTTGATCCGCGAAGCGCTCGCACCCTATCCCGACGACCTCGTTATCGTCACCAAAATCGGCGCCCGGCGCGGCCAGGATGGATCGTGGTTGCCGGCCTTCTCGGCCCAAGAACTCACCCAGGCCGTGCACGACAATCTGCACAATCTCGGACTCGACGTGCTGGAGGTGGTCAACCTTCGGGTCATGTTCGACGCGCATGGCCCCGCCGAAGGGTCGATCGAGGCGCCGCTCGCCGCACTCGCCGAGCTTCAGCGACAGGGCCTAGTGCATCATATCGGACTGAGCAACGTCACCGCTGCGCAGATCGCCGAAGGCCGCAGGATTTGCAAGATCGTCTGCGTGCAGAACCAGTACAATCTGGCGCGTCGGGGCGACGATGCCTTGATCGACGATCTGGCCCGCGACGGCATCGCCTATGTGCCGTTCTTCCCGCTTGGCGGCTTCAACCCGTTGCAGTCGTCGACCTTGTCCAAGGTCGCGGCACGCCTCGGCGCCACGCCCATGCAGGTCGCGCTCGCCTGGCTGCTTCGCCGCGCGCCCAACATTCTTCTGATCCCCGGCACGTCTTCCGTCGCGCATCTCAGAGAGAACCTCGCCGCGGGCGATCTCGCGTTGCCCGAAGATGCGCTCGAGGAATTGGACAGTATTGCCGGCAATGTCCCCGCTCACGCGTAGCGCGGCAGTCGCTCTGGTTCGTGCCTGGAGTTAGTTGATGCTGGCCGTATTGGCCGGCTCGGCAGGTCGCTTCTCACCGGCATAGGGCACGCGAAAACCGTTCGCCGCCAGCCAACCGATCGCGGCCTTCGGTTCGTCGGTCTGGATGATGGTCGCGCCGCGCTCGACCCAGAAGCCGTAGGTCTCGCGCGGCAGGCTGGCCGCGACCGCCAGCTCGTCGCCGCGGCCGCCGGCGAGGAAGCCACCCGGCTTGTTGACGATGGCGTAGGTGTCGGCCCAGATGTGCCAGTCGCCCCTCACCGCCAGCGCGCGCATGTGGGGGCTGAACAGCGGACCGCCGGTCTCGGTCAGCGTCTCTGATCCTGAGCGCCAGTTGATCATCTCGACCGCGCGCACCGGGAAGGCCCGGCTGACTTTCTCGGCAAACATGGCGTCGCGAACCGCATCATCGGCGATGATCGGCATGAACTGGAAGCCGCTGCCGATCGCGTCCATGGCAGCCTTGACCGTGGCGATCCGCTCCGCGTTCCACAGGTTCTCCTTGACGATCACCTGTTCGGCCAGGCCGAGGTCGCGCGCAACCGCGACCATGCCGACGAGGCTTTCGGTATCGAGCTTGTTGTCGAGATTGATGAGGATCCTGTCCCTGGTCGTCATCAACATTTCGCGCAACGTCGAGACCGTCTCTCCCGTAACGGCGCCGGTGCCTTCGATCACCAAACGGCAGGTCTTGAGTTCGGCCAGCGTGCGGTTGACCACCTCACCCTTGCAATTCGTCGTGCGGTCGAGCCAGCTGTCATGCATGACGACGAACTGTCCGTCCTTCGAACGTCTGATGTCGACCTCGACGATTTCGGCGCCCATTGCGATCGATGCCTCGACGGCGGCGATCGAGTTTTCGGGATAGAGCGTCTTGCCGGATTGCATGCCACCGGCACGGTGCGCAGCCACCATCACATGATCGCGCCATTGGTTGGCGTGCTCGAAGCGGTCGATAATCTGCCTGGCGCGCGTTTCGCCTGCCGATGCATGGCCAAGGGAGACCGCCAGCGCCGTGGAAAGCAGAAGGCTCAGCCAAATCGTTCGCATGAGACAAGTCGTTCGCATGAGAATCGCTCCGTACCGGGATCGCACCCCGGTTAAGCGATGCCCGTGACAGGCAGGTGAACGAAGCCGGCTTGCAAAATGCCGGAAAATCAGGTCAGCGCCAGCCGAAGCAGCCGTCGGCGGCTACTTTCGGGTTGTTTGCCAGGCAATCTCCTGGCCAGCCATGTGGGGTTTGCCTGGCGAGCAAGGATTTGTGACCGGATCGAATGGCCATGATCCTCCGCAGGGGTCGCAATTCTGAGAATTATGTCCAATAAGGTTGCGCGTCGACGCACAGGAGATCGCTTCATGCCGCCAAGGACCATCGATCACGCCTTCACCACCCGCTCCAGGACGGGTGCGTCGTTCGAGCCGACCTATGCCGGCGCGCTGTCGTTCATGCGGCGCAAATATTCGAAGGACGTGAAGGGCGCCGATGCAGTGGTGTGGGGCATTCCCTTCGACGCGGCGGTCACCAATCGACCGGGCGCGCGTTTCGGACCGCAGGCGATTCGCCGCGCCTCGGCCATCCTCGACAACGACCCGCAATACCCGTTCTCGCGCGACCTGTTCGAACGTCTCGCCGTGGTGGATTATGGCGATTGCCTGCTCGACAGCGGCAATCACCAGAAGACGCCTGCTACAATCGAGCGCGAGGCAGCGAAGATCCTGAAATCCGGCGCCTTCCTGCTATCGCTCGGCGGCGACCATTTCGTCACCTGGCCGCTGCTCAAGGCGCATGCCGCCATCCATGGCCCGCTGGCCCTAGTGCAATTCGACGCACACCAGGACACCTGGCCCGACGACGGCAAGCGCATCGATCACGGCTCGTTCGTCGGCCGTGCGGTCAAGGAGGGCATCATCGACCCCGACCGCTCGATCCAGATCGGCATTCGCACCCATGCGCCCGACACGTTCGGCATCAAGATACTGTATGGCCATGAAGTGGAGGAAATGCGGGCGTCCGACATCGCCTATGCCATCGTCGACCGCACCGGCGGCAAGAAGACCTACGTCACTTTCGACATCGATTGCCTGGATCCGGCTTTTGCGCCCGGCACCGGAACGCCGGTCGCAGGAGGCCCGTCTTCGGCAAAGATCCTGTCGGTGCTGCGCCAGATCAACCAGGTCGATATCGTCGGCGCCGACGTCGTCGAGGTTGCGCCAGCCTATGATCACGCCGATATAACGGCAATTGCCGGCTCGATGGTGGCCATGCACTATCTCGGGCTGCTGGCGGAACGAAAGGCCCGGCTCGAGGAAATGAGCCAGGGCAATCACAGCGTTGCCGCATTGAATCAGGCAAGCGGCATATAGCTTTGAGACAGCAGGAATTTTGACAGGCAATGAAACCGAAAATCTTCATCGACGGCGAACACGGCACCACCGGCCTGCAGATCAGGGCGCTGCTTGCCGAGCGCGGCGACCTGGAAATCATCTCCATCCCGACCGAGCGCCGCAAGGAAACGGCAGCGCGCGCCGAGTTCCTCAATGCCGCCGATGTCGCGATCCTCTGCCTACCGGACGCGGCCGCCAAGGAAAGCGTTTCGCTGATCGCCAATGACACCACCAAGGTGATCGACGCCTCGACGGCGCATCGTGTCGCCGACGGCTGGGAATATGGTTTCGCCGAAATGGACAAGGACCAGGCGAAAAAGATCGCTTCGGCGAAGCGCGTCGCCAATCCGGGCTGCTGGCCGCAAGGACCGATCGCGACGCTGCGGCCGCTGGTTGCGGCGGGGCTGCTGCCGGCCGATTTTCCGGTCACCGTCAACGGTATTTCCGGCTATTCCGGCGGCGGCCGGCCAATGATCGAGGATTATGTCGCCAAGGGCGAGGATGCGCCGGAATTCCTGCCCTATGGGCTGACGCTGCAGCACAAGCACGTGCCTGAGCTCAGGACTTATGCCAAGCTTTCGCACGATCCGATCATGCAGCCGGCGGTTGGCAATTTCGCGCAAGGCATGATCACGGTGGTGCCGCTGCAACTCGGCGGCCTCGACCATGTACCGACCGGCGCCGAGCTTCACGAGGCGATCGCCGACCATTTCGCTTCCATCGATGGTGGCGTGGTCGAGGTGGCGCCGTATCTGCATCAGGAACGCATGCCTGACATCGATCCGGAGATCTACAACGGCACCAATCGTATGAAGCTCTATGTCTTTGCCAATGACGACAGGGCGCAGGCGCTGTTGCTTGCGGTCTACGACAATCTCGGCAAAGGCGCCTCGGGTGCCGCCGTGCAGAACATGGACCTGATGCTCGGCCTCTGAATGGATGTGCCGGCATTTCCAAAGCGCTGGAAGGTCGGCGCCCGAACTCATCGCCGAAACGTTCAGCAGCCGCATCTGGAAGGTTGCTCGCGAGGTCGCGGAACGGGTGTTGTCCAACCTGCATGTGCGGCCGCTGCATGGCGACCTGCATCATGACAACATCATGCACGGTTCCGCGCGGCTGGCTGGCGATCGATCCGAAGGGCGTTCTTGCCGCAACGCTCGGCCAGACGGCGCCCGCCATACTGGACCACGCGATCGCCTATGGCTGCTTGTCGGCTGCATGGCACCATGAAGATCGCAATGCAGTCGACGAAAACCGCGAGCTGGCGATTTCCGCGGCAATCCGGCGGGTGCTGCTCAGCCTCTGAGAGCAATCTCGTGGGGCAGCGGGTAAGCGCCCTTGGTACCGCGCCAATGCGCGGCGGCGAAGCCCAGCAGAACCAGCGCGAATGCCTGATGCGTCAGGGCCATGTGCAGCGGCACCTGCATCAATAGGGTGCCGATGCCGATCGACGCCTGCACCACGACAATCAGGAACAGCAGCGTCGCGCGTCGGGCATGCGTCGTGCCCGGCAGACGCCGGCGTGTCGCGATCATGTGCCAAAGCGCGACCGCGAAGATCGTGTAGGCGCCGACCCGGTGGACGAACTGCACCGTCTTCGGGTTTTCGAAGAAATTGCGCCATGCCGGCTCGAGCAGCAGCAGGTCGCCGGGGAGCAGCTTGCCGTCCATCAGCGGCCAGGTGTTGTAGCTCAAGCCGGCGTCTAGCCCTGCGACCAGCCCGCCGAGATAGATCTGGACCAGCGCCAGCAGCACCAGGAAGCCGGCCAGCCGTTGCGTCGAGCGGTCGGCGGCAGGTTCCGAGTGCGGCGCCAGCCCACGCGCGACCACCATGGTCGCCGTGAAGATTAGCGCCGCCAGCGTCAGATGCGTCGCCAGCCGATATTGGCTGACCGAAACCCGGTCAACCAACCCGGACGCCACCATCCACCAGCCTATCGCGCCCTGCAGCCCGCCGAGCAGGAGAATGCCCGACAATTTCGTGCCGAGGCCGCGCTCGATGCGGCGCGTCGCCCAGAAGAACAGCAACGGCAGGGCGAAGACCACGCCGACACTACGCGCCAGGATGCGGTGCACCCATTCCCACCAGAAGATCGATTTGAACGCCTCGATGCTCATGCCCTTGTTGAGTTCGGCATATTGCGGGATCTGTTGGTAACGCAGGAACTCCTCCTGCCACTCGGCATCATTAAGCGGCGGGATGACGCCGTGCATCGGCTGCCATTCGGTGATCGACAGGCCGGAATTGGTGAGCCTTGTAGCGCCACCGACCAGTACCAGCGCAAACAGCACCAGGAGCACGACATAGAGCCAACCGCGTACCAGCGCGCGGTTGCGAAGGTCGCGATCGCGGGCGGCGAAAGGCGCGGCATCGGATATGGCAGCAGCCATGGCTTTGTCCCGGCAGTTGAAGTCGCGGATTGGTGAACCATCGCAACCCGGCTTGCAAGACCGGGCGGCGCGGCACGCCGTCGCGCCGTTTCTGGCTGCTTGCGCGCATCGATTGTTCGGCCTAAGCGATAGCGATCAACGAGATCGCGCCATGCCCATTCGCCTGAAAAAGCTGATCGGAAGCTTCCTGCTGGTAGTGCTGGTCGTCGTCTATGCGCTGGTCGCCTCGATCGTGGCGGTCGCCCAATTGTCGCAGTCCGGGCCGCTGGCGCACTTCATCTTCTTCCTGCTCAGCGGGCTTTTGTGGGTGCTGCCGGCGATGGGCATCATCAAATGGCTGATCCTGGAGCCGCGGCCGAAGAGCCGAGGCAACAGTTAGATCGTCACCACCGTCTTGCCGGCATTGGCCAGGGGCGTCGTCACGCCCGACAGCATGGTTCGGATGTGGGCGACGCTCTGATAGCGGCCGTTGACCGAAATGCGCGGCAGGGCATGCAGGAACCCGGCATGCTCGGCGCGGAGTATGCCGTGGCGGGTCGTCACCGCCGAGGCATAGCCGGCATCGCGGACTAGGCCCACTTCGCGGCGGCCGACGGCGCTGGCATAACCGTAGGGATAGGCGAAATGGCGCGGCTCCTCGCCGAGTTTGGCCTGCAATATGCGCTTGACGTCGCCGATCTCATGTCGCGCGTCGCTCTCGGAAAGCCGCTTCAGATTGCAATGATTGACGCTATGCGCGCCGATCGTCACCAGCGGGTGCGCGGACATGGTCCGGATCTCGTCCCAGTTCATCAGCGTGCTTGGGCGCGGACCGCCCAACTCGATGCCGTTCGAGCGCGCCAGATCGCGCAACACCGCACGCTGGTCCTGCTCGCGCACCTTCAGCGTCAGATGAGCGTGCAGGCGCGCATTGGCCTGGACCTTTTTCCCTGGACTCGAGCAGTCGATCGTCACCGGGCCATCCGGCGTCGTCAGCGTCAGGCGATCGCGCGCATTGACGATGTCCTCGACCACGTCCCACCACAAATCGGCAGCGCCGTCGATCAGTCCCGGCGCGACGTAGATGGTGATCGGCGCGCCGTGTTTCTCCAGCACCGGCAGCGCCTCGGTCATGTTGTCTCGGTAGGCGTCGTCGGCGGTGATCGTCGCAAACTGGCCGTCCTTGTCGCCAGCCTTGATGCGCTCGATCGCCTCGTCCAGCGTGACGAAACTGTAGCCGTTCGCCTTCATGTCGGCGATCACGGTGTCGAGAAACCCAGGCGCGATGTTCAAGTGGCGGTTGACGCCGTTCGGCCTTTCCGGTGTCGCGGTGACCCGATGCAGCATCAGGATGGCGCCGAGGCCGCCGATAAACGGCTTGGCCAGCGGAGCGAGACCGGAATAACGGGCGAGATTGAGCGCCAGTTTGCGGATTGCCTCGCCCCCGTCGATCATTCATTCACCTTTTGCGCCTAAACTCATCAAGCATGGAATGCGCCTGCGCGGACCCCCAATCGCGACGAATACGCCCTAAGGATTGAGGTATGGTTGACGCCACCGCGTCATTTGACGGCAATCGGCTGGCAAGCAGCGAGGCATCGCCGTGTGCCTTGCCGGCCGGCAAAGCCGGCCTGTCAACCTCCGTCGCGGATGGTGCGGCGCTGGCAGTGTACGCCGAATTCTGCCGTTCGGCGCTTTTTGCCCCGGCGCAGAGCGCAGGCTGGATCCTGAACTGGGCCGCACATACCGGCGCCGACGTTGTCGTTGCGACGCTGCGCGCCGACGACAGGCCGGTTTTCTCGCTGGCGCTGGAGGTCACTCGCAGTGGAGCGTTCCGCGTCGCCCGCTTCATGGGCGGCCGCCATGCCAACGGCAATTTTGCCGCCGCCGACCCGCAATGGCTGGCGAGTGCCGATAGCGCGGCGATCCGTACTATGCTGGCTGCGATTGCCAAGGCGCGGCGCGACATCGATCTTGTCGCGCTAGAGCGGCTGCTGCCCGATTTCGACGGCGTACACAACCCGCTCTCCGCCTTGCCGCATTTTTCGAGCCCCAATCTGTCGCTGGCCGCTGGCCTTGCAGGAGGGTTTGATGCACTGCTCACCCGGGTGAGTGGCAAGCGCAGGCGCAAGAAGCATCGCTCGCAGGCGCGCAAGTTCGAGGCCGTCGGCAGCTGTCGCCGCATCGAGGCGAAGACTGCGGACGAGGTGAACAGGCTGCTCGACGCCTTTTTCGAGATGAAGGAATTCCGCTTCCGCAAGATGGGCATCGCCAATGTTTTCGGTGAGGCGGAGGTGCGCGCTTTTTTCCGCTCGCTGTTTACCGACGCGCTCCAAGAGGAAGATCCGTCCTTCGTGCTGCATGGGCTGGAAGTCGCCGGCAAGCTTCGTGCAGTCACCGGATCGAGCCGCTCGGGCAAGCGGCTGATCTGCGAATTCGGGGCGATCGCCGAGGATGACCTCGCACATACCAGCCCCGGCGACTTCCTGTTCTTCGAGAACATCCAGGAAGCCTGCGAGGCGGGTTTTGAAATCTATGATTTCTCAGTCGGCGACGAACCCTACAAGCGATTGTGGTGCGACCTCGAAACGCAGCATTTCGAGGTGCTGGTTCCGCTGACGCTGAAGGGTCGTGCGCTGGCGCTTGCGCTCAGGCACGGCGCAAGCCTGAAGGCATTCATCAAGCACAGCCCAATGGTCTGGAAGCTGACCAAGCTGCTGCGCCGCAAAGCCGTGGGGCGGACAGCACCGGCCGCAGGCGAAGACGACAGCTGATTTCGATTTGAGAAAACTGCCTCAGGCGGCCGAGCGCCGTCCCGGCATTGGCCCCGGCGCCACATGGCCGATCGGCGTGACCAGCGTCAGGTCGGGATAGCCACTCTCGATGAGCGCGACCGCGGCCTGCGTCACCTCGTCGTCCGGCTCAAGCATGGAGAGCAAGACCTCGGTCCCCTCGCCCACCAGGCGGCTGATGCCTTGCGCGTCGGCCGGCCCGCATTCGACCACGACCAGATCATAGGCGGTGGTCAGCGACTGCATGATGATCGGCAGCCGGTCGGCGGCGCGCATGGCGCGAACCGGATCGGCTGTGCCGACGGGAATAACGTGGCAGTCCGAATAGAGATCGGGGTGGATCACATCGCTGAACTGCGCTTGCGAGGCGAGCAGATCGGTAATGCCCGGAAACAGCCCGCTGTCCAGCATCGGCCGCGAGGCGGCACCCGAAGCGGTGAGATCAAGCAGCAGCACGCGTAGCCCGGCGTCAGAGACCGCACGCGCCACCAGCACCGCCGAGGCGGCCGCCTCGTCGCCTTCCGGCGACACGAATATGGCGCGGGCGGCACCGGTGGCGATCAGTTTTTCCGCGGCCTTGTCGATGTCGACCTCGCCGAGGACAGAACGTGCCGGTTCAATGTCTGCAGCAGCCATTTCAGAGTACTCCGGTTCGATTTTCTCGGCAGCCGCTTCCGCCACCGCGACGGGTTCCGGCTCCATTTTGGTTTCGATAATCTTGTCGTCGTCGGCCTCATCGATTTCGGCGGCTGCCGGTTCGGGCCGGGCAACCGGCGGGGCGGGCTCGGCCATTACGCGTTCGGCCTGGACAGCCGGCATCGCAACCTGCTCGATGCGCTCGAAATGGGCACCGGCGGCCGGACGCATGGCGCGGCCGGAAAACAGTTCCTGCAGCAGCGTGACGATCGCCATGATGAGCAACGAGCCGACAAAGGCCGCACTGACAATCGGACCAATCTTGGGGAAATAGGGTTCGGCCGGCACCTGGGCCTCCGAAAATACGCGAGCGTCGACGGGCAGGTAGTTGCGATCCTTGCGTGCGGCCGCCTGGAGATAGCTCGACGAATAGAGATCGAGCTGCTGGCGCTTGGTCGCGGCATCACGCTGCAGCGCATCGAGTTCCACCTGCTCTTCGCCTGCGCGGGCGGACGCCGCCTTCAGCGTGTTGACGTCGGCCATGAGTTGAGCCTCTCGCGCCTTCGCCGTCTCGGCCTGCGCCATCAGACCCCTCATGATCTTTTCCGCTTCGTTGCGGATCTGGCGGTCGAGATCGGCGAGCTGCGACTTCAGCGCGCGGATGCGCGGATGGTTGTCGAGCAAGGTGGTGGAAAGGTCGGCGATGTTATTCTTGAGTTCGACTTGCCGCTCGCGCAGGCGCTGGATCAGTTCGGAAGACAACACCTCCGGAACGGCATCCAGCGAGCCGCCATTACGCAACGCCCTGCGCACGCTGTCGGCGGTCGCTTCCGCCGAAGCGCGGTTGGCGCGGACCCGTGACAGTTCGCTCGACAATTCGGACAGCTGCTGAGTGGCAAGCACCGAATTGTTGCCGCCCATCAAAAGATCGGACTGGGCACGGAATGCGGCAACCTTGGCTTCCGCCTCCTTCACCCGATTCTGCAGATCCGCGATTTCCGGCGCCAGAAAGTCGGTGGCGGCGGAATTCGATTCGAGCTTGGCGTTGCCCTTGGAGGCGATATAGGCGTTTGCAATGGCGTTCGGGATCGCGGCGGCAAGCTTTGGATCCTCCGACGAGAACTCGATTGCTATCGCGCGGGTTTTTTCGACGCCATAGACGTTGAGCTTCTCATGCATTGCGTCCAGCACGCGCTCTTCCAGCGGGATCTCGAAGGGATCGCTTTTCAAGCCAACGAGGACAAGGGTGCGGCTCAGCGCCGACATCTTCAGCGCCTCGTCGAATTCGGGCAATTTCGCCAGGTTGAGCTTCGCCGCCACCTGTTTGAGGATGTCAGGGGACGAAATTATCTGAACCTCGGTGGCCACAGCCTCTTCGTCGGGAATCGACCGCTCGTTGCCGTTGGTACCGGCTGGCCGCGTGAACTCCGATTCTCGAGGCCCGATTTCCAGCTTGGCTGCCGCCTTGTATTCGGGCGTTGCAAGCCAGGCGAGCGCAAAGGCCAGGCCGGTTACAACCAGCGCGACGACAAGGATGCGCAGCCAGTTTCGCGCCAGGCTGGCGAAAAGCTGCCTGAGATCGACGTCGACATCTGCGGCCGCGGATTGAACGGACATGCATCCCTGCTCCGGTACTGAGTCAGCATGCACCGTAAACAACTATGGTAACTCAGCCGTTAATATCGCGGTAAGAACCTGTTAGGCTCTACTAACAAGCCGCAAACAAGAGGCTGAAAACCATCTGCATTTGCCAATCCGGCCCGCATCGGCCGCGCGCCTTTACCGGCCATTAACCCTAACAGGATGATAACCGAGCTCGATCGTTAAGGTTTGCCGCAGAGTCGCCGGCTATTCAAAGGTACGTGTCCGCTCATGAAAAGCACTGCTCCCCTTTTCCGCGCGCTGCTTGCCGTATCTATGCTTTCGGGCTGCTCCAGCTACCGGCCGACGCCGGCCGCATTCCATGAAGTGCTCGACCAGCCCTATCGCCTCGGTGCCGGCGACCGCGTCCGCGTCACCGTGTTCGAGCAGGAAGGATTGACGAACACCTACAGCGTCGACCAGTCCGGCTATCTCTCGCTGCCGCTCGTCGGCAACGTGCCGGCGCGCGGCCATACCGCCCAGCAGCTTGAGGGCGAGATCGCCGAGAAACTGCGCCAGGGCTATTTGCGGGATCCCGACGTTTCAGTCGAAATCGATCGCTACCGACCGATCTTCGTCATGGGTGAAGTGGGCGCGGCGGGCCAGTATTCCTACGTTCCGGGCCTGACCGTGCAGAAAGCCGTCGCAATCGCCGGCGGGTTCACGCCGCGCGCCAACCAGGAAAGCGTCGACATTACCCGCGACATCAACGGCAAAGTGATAACTGGACGCGTGGTGACCTCCGACCCGCTGTTGCCCGGGGATACAGTCTACGTTCGCGAACGCCTGTTTTGACGTGCTGACCAAGTGGCGGACACACTCAGGATCGTCCACTGCTTTCGCTCACCGGTCGGAGGCATCTTCCGGCATGTGCGCGACCTGACCGAGGCTCAGGTTGCCGCCGGCCATGCCGTCGGCATCGTCTGCGATTCGACGACTGGGGGCGATTTCGAGGAACGGCTGTTCGAACAGATGAAAGACAGCCTGGCGCTCGGTATTCACCGAACGCCGATGCAGCGGCATGTCGGGCCAGGCGATCTCGCCTCGGCCCGGCGCACCTATAGGATCATAAAAGAATTGCGGCCGGACGTGCTGCACGGGCATGGCGCCAAAGGTGGCGCCTATGCCCGTCTGTTCGGCTCATTGTTGCGGGTATCCAGGTCTCGCGTAGCCCGCCTTTATTCGCCGCATGGCGGCTCGCTCCACTATGACGAGACCACCGCCATGGGGAAGCTGTTCTTCGCGCTCGAGCGCTTCATGGCTCGCTTCACCGATTGCCTGTTGTTTGTTTCCGATTATGAGCGGCGGACTTATCGCAGGAAGGTCGGCGAGCCGCCCATTCCGAACGCTCTCGTCCACAACGGCCTGCGCGCCGCCGAGTTCGAGCCGGTGCGGACCGAGCACAATGCGGTTGACCTCCTCTATATCGGCATGATGCGAGACCTCAAAGGCCCGGACATCTTCATCGATGCGCTGGGGATAGCCGCAACGGGGCTCGGCCGCCCATTGAAGGCGCTGATGGTCGGCGATGGCGACGACCTGCCGCGCTATCGCGCCCAGGTGAATCAGCGCGGCCTGGACGTCGGCTTCCTGCCGCCGATGCCAGCCCGGCTCGCCTTCGCGCTGGCCAAGCTGGTCGTCGTTCCCTCGCGTGCGGAAGCCATGCCCTACATCGTTCTGGAAGCACTCGCCGCCGGCAAGCCGATCATCGCGACGTCGGTCGGGGGCATACCGGAAATCTTCGACACCGGCTCGCCTTCCCTGATCCAGCCCGACCCACGCGAACTTGGCGACAAGATAAGCACTGCACTGGCCGATCTCGACGCCTACAAGGGCCTGATGCCCGGCGCCGCCAACCTCAAGGCACGCTTCGGCGCCGATGTAATGGCCGCTGAAATCGAAAAAGCTTATTTCGCCGCGCTCAAACAATAGAGCAACTGGTTCCACTCGGCTGCAAAACGCCCTCGGTGAAAGCGTCTCCAAAGCCATCTGTTGTTTCAAGGGTTTCTTAGCTCTCTTTTGCTATTCACGTGAGGGAAACCTACGGACGCCCCATGAACGAAATCGACCCCGCGCGCCGTTTTTCGCTAGACGCGGTGCGCAAATTCGACGCCCCTGCCGAGAACAACACGGCCGGCGGCATGAACGACGTCGCCCGCCAGGTCGCCTCGCAATACCGGCGCGATACGATGTCGCCGATCATGGTGAGCGGCGTCCTGCGCATGGTGGAATTCGCGCTGCTGTTGGTGTCAGGTCTTGCCGTCTATTTCTATTACGTCGGCTTTTTCAACTATCTTGCCTGGCAATACTCACTGACGATCGCCGCCACCTCGTTCCTCGCGGTCGTTCTGCTCGACGTCACCGACTGCTACCAGATCGTCGCGCTGATGCGGCCGATCGCCAATTTCGGCCGGCTCCTGCTCGTCTGGGCCGGAACCTTCGCCTTGATGGCGCTCACCGCCTTCACCATGAAAATGTCGGAAGACTATTCGCGCCTGCTCTTCGGCACGTGGTTCATCGTCGGTTTCGTGCTGATACTGGGTCTCCGCCTGGTGATGTCGAAGCTGATTCGGCGATGGGCGCGCGACGGGCGGATGGAGCGCCGCGCCGTCATCGTCGGCGGCGGCAAGGCGGCGGAGGTGCTGATCCGCTCGGTCGAAAGGCAGCCCTACAACGACATTCGCATCTGCGGCATCTTCGACGACCGCGGCGACAAGCGGTCGCCGCCGGTTGTCGCCGGTTATCCGAAGCTCGGCACAATTTCCGAACTCATCGAATTTGCCCGCATCGCGCGCATCGACATGCTGATCGTATCGCTGCCGCTGACCGCCGAATCGCGCGTGCTGCAGTTATTGAAGAAGCTGTGGGTGCTGCCGGTCGACATCCGGCTATCGGCGCATTCAAACGCGCTGCAGTTCAGGCCGCGCGCCTATTCCTACATCGGCTCGGTGCCGATGCTCGATATCTTCGACAAACCGATCAACGACTGGGATTCGGTCGCCAAGCGCGCCTTCGACATTGTCTTTTCGATCATCGGCATCATCGTGTTCTCGCCGGTGATGCTGGCGACCGCAATCGCGGTCAAACTCGACAGCAAGGGGCCGGTGCTGTTCCACCAGAAACGACACGGCTTCAACAACGAGATCATCGAGGTCTACAAGTTCCGGTCGATGTACACCGACAAGGCGGACCCGACGGCGAAGCAGACCGTGACCAAGAACGATCCACGCGTCACCCGCGTCGGCCGCTTCATCCGCAAGACCTCGATCGACGAATTGCCGCAGTTCTTCAATTCGCTGTTCGGTTCGCTGTCGCTGGTCGGGCCGCGCCCGCACGCCATTGCCGCGCAGTCGCACAACCTCCTCTACAATGAAGTGGTCGACGGCTATTTCGCCCGCCACAAAGTCAAGCCCGGTGTGACCGGCTGGGCGCAGATCAATGGCTGGCGCGGCGAGATGGACACCAACGAGAAGATTCGCATGCGGACGGAATACGACCTCTATTACATCGAGAACTGGTCGCTCCTGTTCGACCTCAGAATCCTGTTCCTGACGCCGATCCGTCTGCTCAATACGGAAAACGCGTATTGAGCGCGACGGCCTACGAATTGCCGGCGGCGGCGGTCAACGCCAAGCTGATTGCACTGATTGCGTCGGGGGCGGTTTTCCTCGGCGTCTTCCTGTCCGGCTTCGTCATTGCCGAGCCCGCGCCGTACGACCTCTATATGATCGGGCTGATCGTGGTGTGGCCCTTGTTCGGCATGCGCATACAGCGCGCGGCGGTGCCGCTGCTGGTGCTGCTGGTTATCATGAACATCGGCGGTATGATCTCGATGACGCAGATGTCGGACCTCGCCGGCACGCCGCTCTATCTCGCCGTCTCGCTGTTCCTGGCTCTGACCGCGGTTTTCTTCGCTTCGGTAACGGCCGTCCAGCCCAGTCTCTATCGGGTGATCTTCGTCGCCTACGTGGTGTCGGCAGTGCTGACCTCGCTGGTCGGCATAGCCGGCTATTTCCATGCCTTTCCAGGAGCGGAGATCTTCACCAAATACGACCGCGCCGCCGGCGCCTTCCAGGACCCGAACGTGTTCGGGCCTTTCCTGGTGCTGCCGGGCATCTACCTGCTCTATCTGCTGCTTACCGGCTCGGTCGCGCGCATGCCGCTATTGGCGGTGCCGCTGCTGATCATCACCGCCGGCATCTTCTTTTCCTTTTCGCGCGGCGCCTGGGGCATGTTCGCCGTTTCGGCGATCCTGCTGACCGGTGCCTTGTTCCTGCAGAGCGCCAGCGGCAAGTTCCGGCTGCGCGTCGTCGTCATGACCATCGCCGCCGTCGGACTGCTGGTCATCGCGACGATCGTCATTCTGCAACTGCCGGGCGTCGCGGAGATGTTCTCGAACCGCGCACAGCTCGAACAAAGCTACGACACCGCCCGCCTCGGCCGCTTCGCCCGCTACACGATCGGCTTTCAGATGGCGCTGGAGCATCCGTTCGGCATCGGCCCGCTCGTCTTCGGCAAGATGTTCGGCGAGGACACGCACGACATCTGGCTGAAGATGCTGATGGATTACGGCTGGCTCGGCTTCGTGTCGTTCCTGACGCTGACGTGCTGGACGATCGCCGCCGGCTTCCGCATTCTGCTGCGCGACCGGCCGTGGCAGCCTTATCTTCTATGCGCCTACGTCGCCTTCATCGGCAATGTCGGGCTCGGCACCTTCATCGACATCGACCACTGGCGCCATGTCTACCTGCTGCTCGGCCTGATCTGGGGTGCCATCGCGCTCGAATACCGCCACCAGTGGCAGTTGCGGGCGGCGCAGCGACCGGCAATCCCCGTTGCTGTTACTTCAGGCAGGACAGCGACCGAATTCGGTTGACCGGAGCCGGTCTATCACGATACATCGCGACCGGTCCGGAGTGTAGCGCAGCCCGGTAGCGCACTTGACTGGGGGTCAAGGGGTCGTCGGTTCGAATCCGGCCACTCCGACCATTAAAATCCAAAGGCTTAGTTTCCCCCCAAACTGGCTATGCAGTCAGTAGCCGCATGGCACCGCCCAGCCGATGGGCCGCGGACGCGGTTTCGGCGGCCTTGATGTTGCGCTGACTGGGCCAGGAGGCGATGGCGCCCGGCTTTCAGACGATCACCGATTGCATGACCGAGGCCGGCTCGACGTGGGGAGATCATGCGGTCCCTCAGTCGGCTGATCGCGGCCGACAAGAGGCGGCCGGCGCCGGTACTTGCAATTTTACGCACACGGGAGAGCCCTAGGTGCAAAGACTATATTAGCCAGAGCGAACACAACCATTTCCGCGTTGATGCCGCAACGAAAGCTGCTTGCCCACGTTGCCATTGATCCGAAGCTCCACCAGGAGGACCACATGGCCGACGACAAGAGCACGCGCGACCGAGACCGCCTGGGGTCCAGCCAGGACTACGACGTGGAGCATTTCGCGCGGCAGAATGGCATCGCCGTGGACCAGGTCCCCGAACTGATCCGGGCCAATGACAACGACCGCGCGGGCGTTGCGGAAGCCACCAAGGCGCTCCGGCGGGCGGCCGGCCGGAGCGATCGGACGGCAAGGGAGATCCGCCAGGAAAGAGCACGAATGCACCTCGGCGAAGCGAAAGCTGATTGCTAAAAAAGGTGATTGTCACCATGGGCGAGGATGAGACCGACCGCGAGCGTATCAAGTATCTTCATGCGCGGCTGCTCGCCGATGAGACCGGCATAACGGAAGCGCAGGCGCGCGATCTCATCGAAATGATTGGAATTGATCACGCATCACTCGTGCGCGAGGCACGGATCCTGAAGTCAAGCCAGAAGCCCGCCGAGAAACCGCGCGGTAGTGGCTAGGTAAGGTTTGCCAACCTTCACCGCGAGCCTGTGCTCCACCTTCAATAAAAAAGGTCCCGCCGCACATGCCAGAACGGCGGGACTCGATCAGGCGCCTTGCATCAGGCAGGGGTGACTCGGGGGTTGGGCATGCCCGGTGCGCGCGGATCGTAGTGAACCCTAGGCGCATCAGCTGCAATGCGTCCACCAACCGTCGGTTGGAAAGGACTAGTTGAACGCCGGCGGCTGGCCTGGCCTGAACAGGCGCGCGCTCAAGGCTTAGTTTCTTCCCGGGGAGGAGCTTTTTGGTCAGGACAATCAGGATAGGGCAATTCTTCACACGGAGAGGGCCTGTCGCCAACCCTGCCATAATGTTCCACGAGTTTTGCGAAACCGTACGCGAAGGCGAAAAGAAGCGCGAGGACAACCGCTATTCGGACGGCCATACCGTATTGTAGCAGGATCCTCACATTGGAGCGCGGGCGGCGTTTTTAATACGTTCGAATGTTGAGTTCGAAAAAGATTGGCTCTAGTTGAATTGCCGTCGTCCGCAGTTGTAAGGGCGAGCGGACGCTTCGAAGATGACACGCCCTTTCGCCCTTTTCGGGAGAGATGCAATGTCGCTTCAAGGAGCTACCTGTCCTGCCGAGCTGACCATGTTGACCAAAGCACTTGATGCCCGATTCCGTGAACTAGGCCTCGCTGACGGCGATCCAGGCAGAGAAGTGCTCGGCCGCAGGGTGATGGATTTGTTCGAAAGTGGTCAGCTCAGCGCCGAAGATTTGAGACTGGTTCTGAGCGGCGAGATTTTTAACGCCAATCCTCCGGCCGGAGCCAGTGGGCTTTGATACGGCAAGCGGCTATCCGCGCAACCATTTGAATTGTTGGTCCAGCGTAGGCTTCCGTACACGCAAGAGCGCGTGTGAACAAATGTGATTTTGCGGTCGGTGCCAGACGGGCTAACTTTACCCATCGAACGAAAGAGGAGAATGATCATGAAGACATTCCTCGCAACAGCCGCGGCACTGACCATGTCCATATCAGCTGCCTCTGCGGATTGCCCCGCGCATTCCAAGGTCCAGGCATCGGTCGACACACAGACGAGGACAGCGAGCGTCGAGAAGGCCGATATGTCGACTGCCACGGACGCTCAGACGATCAAGAAAGAAGAACCACAGAAGACCGAATAGCGGTAACGCTCAGCGGTCCCACGCCCCGGATAAGGGGCTACTGGCACACATCCACCCATTCGGCGCCAACGAGTTCCGCCATGCGTTGCGGGCTGAGCCGCACGGCGGCGTTGGTTGCGCCTGCGGCGGGGACGACTTCGTCAAAGGCGCGCAGCGAGACGTCGCAATAGACCGGCAGCGGTGATGGCAGGCCGAACGGACATACGCCGCCGACGGGATGACCGGTCGCGGCGAACACCTGCTCGGCATCCAGCATTCGCGCCTTGCCGCCGAACCGGTCCTTGAACTTGCGGTTGTCCAGCCTGGAGACCCCGCCGGCCACGATCAGCATCGTCTGGTCGCCGGCGCGCAAGCAGATCGTCTTGGCAATCTGCGCCGGCGCTACGCCATGCGCTTCGGCGGCCAGAGGCACCGTCGCCGAGCTTGCCTCCGTGACAATGACGTCAATGTCGGGCGCGTGGGCGGCGAAGAAGGCGCGAACGGATTCGAGGCTCATCTCCAGCAATTTCCGTCTGGCGTCGCCGTGGCGGCCGGCAAGTCCACTACGTGGCCGGAAAAACGAAGCCCGCCAGGGCGACCCATGGCGAGCTCGTGGAACAAAAGCATGGTACGCCGCTACGACACGGATCGCCTTTTGGCAGGCAACACGGCTTCGTCAAACAGAGCGCTTTCCGGAAGTTGAAGCGCGGAGGCAATACGCCGACGTTTCGAAGGATCGGCATCCTTGCCGCTTTCAAGGTCGGCGATCTCATAGGCTGCCAGCCCGCACGCCAGGGACAGCTCTTCGATGCTGTATCCACGGGCTTCCCGGGCGGTTCGGACGGCACTGCGTTCAGGCGTAACCGCGCTCGCCGCCAGTTCGGAGTAAGGTTCGCGTTTTGCTATTTGGGGCATTGGCAACTCCGTGGGATGAAAGAGTTAGATCAAATCATGTTGTTGCCTGAGACGATCGGGAGAATGCCCGCTCGCCGGTGATTTGCCAAGCATCAAAGATAGCGTCACGGCATCGTGAACCGACGCCGGAATGAATGGCGGATGCCGGCGAGCTGACATCTGGCCGGATCGTCAGCAAACACAGTTCGGAAACAAAATTCTACAGGCCGGAAAAACTGCCGAAAAACTCCAAGGCGATAGTCCCAACCGCAGCGCTCGCGTCACCGACCTGAATCAGTGACGCTCAAATTCCGCCTGCGCAAAAAGGAAACGATGTCATGAACAAGCCGCTTCTCTCCGCCCTTGGACTTGCAATCGCACTTGCCCTCTCAATGCCGATCATCGGCGCAAGCAGCGCGAATGCAACGACGATGCACACCACCGTCAAGAAGCATCACCGCCATCACTACCATCACCGCGTCCACCACCATTACCGCCACCATCACAAGGTTGTGGCGAAGAAGTACTGAAAACATCCTCGGGCGAACAACCGGCAATCAGGCGTTGTGGTCCTTGATCAAGGCGGCGCGCTTGCCGGGCTTTCCGTGTCGGCGAAAAATGGCGGCGGTCCGCTGACCACGCCATTTGCTTATCTCAACGTGCCGATCTTGAACGCCCTCGCGGTGCTTGTTGCTGCCGGCCGCCGAGGAACAGACTGGCGACCAGCCCGACCAGAACCAGCCCGACAGCGGCCGCCGTCGCCGGATGATCTCGGGCGGTCTTCTCGATCGCCCGGCCTTGCCTTCTGATTGCCGGCAAGGCGTCGCCGAGGCGCTCAGTGATATCCGAATAATAATCCGACGCGGTATCGCGCCCGTCTTCGTAAAGGGCGCCGCCCTGCTTTAACACGGCTTTCTTCAAGGTGGCCAGTTCCCTGGTCAAGGCCGCGACCTGCTTGTTCAGATCGGTGTCGGAGATGCTCGAAAGCGATGCCATGACGTGCTTCCTTCATCTGTAGAAGGAAGCCTAACGCATGACCCTGAAGACCGTTCCGGTCAGCCCGGCGGGCTCTAGCGAACCTGATCGAGCAGGCGCTTGCATTCAAGTAGATCGAACAGCGCCTCCTGCAGCAATGCGCGATTGTCACGGGAAAGTTTTGACGTGTCCGGCGGAACCGGACCTTCCTCGTCGGTCTTGCCGATGCCGAAAAAACGACGGCTGGGTTTCACCCTCGGCTGGCCGACCAGCATTTCGTCGTCCGGGCCGCGCGGCTGCGCCGCTTGCGTCAGCGGTACCGTGTCAGCCTGTCGGCGCTGCGAGATCGCCTCGACCGCCGCCATGTCGCCACTGCCGAGGGCGATCAGAAACTGGTTGCCGTTCTCGCGCAACAGCTTCTGCACGCCCTTGATCGTATAGCCCTGATCGTAGAGCATATGGCGAATACCCTTGATCAGTTCGACGTCCTGCGGCCGGTAGTAGCGGCGGCCGCCGCCGCGCTTCATCGGCTTGATCTGGTTGAAACGCGTCTCCCAGAAGCGCAGCACGTGCTGCGGCAAATCCAGATCCTCCGCGACCTCGCTGATGGTGCGGAAGGCATCAGGGCTCTTGTCCATGGGCGAATCCTCACGCTAGAGCATGATCGCGAAAGGCGGGAACCGGGTTCGGGCGACATCACACTTAACAAGGCGAGCAGCTTTCCGTCCCGCCGGAGCGGATCACACCCAAATACCAATCCGGCCTACCGAATCGCATCTTATTTCAGCGGTTTATGAAACAATATTCAAGCCCGGCGCAAAAGCAGGGTTCGTTTTTCAACCGAAGTCTGGAGCATGATTCTCGGCAAAGTGGATCGGGCGTCTACTTGCTGCCCTTGGCTTTGCTGTTTTGATGGGAGCGCAGGATACGGTTCTTCAGCACGTTCGACGACTTGAAGGTCATCACCCGGCGCGGCAGGATCGGCACTTCCTCACCGGTCTTGGGATTGCGCCCGATGCGCTCGTTTTTGGAGCGGACGTGGAAGGTCGCGAAGGACGACAGCTTCACCGTCTCGCCGCGAACGATCGCCTCGCAGATCTCATTCAGCACCGCCTCGACAAGCTCGGCCGATTCAGTACGCGACAGCCCAACCTTGCGGTAAACGGCTTCGGCGAGGTCGGCGCGCGTAAGTGTCTTTCCCCCCATACGAACCGTCCCATCAGCTCAAAAACATAAATCGATACAAGCAACGGCAGAACCTAAGTAATTGATCCGTCAAGGTCAAGGACCCGAACCCGATAGTTCGGCACTTACCAGCGGAGCAGGACGGCGCCCCAGGTGAAGCCGCCGCCCATCGCCTCAAGTAGTACTAGGTCACCCTTTTTGATGCGACCGTCGGCGACGGCCGCGGACAGTGCCAGCGGCACGGAAGCAGCCGAGGTATTACCGTGCAAATCGACGGTCACCACCACCTTCCGCTCCTCTATCCCGAGCTTTTTGGCCGAAGCGTCAATAATTCGTTTATTGGCTTGATGCGGCACGAACCAGTCGAGATCGGCGGCGCTGATGCCGGCCTGTGCGAACGTCGCCTCGATGACGTCGGTGATCATGCCGACCGCATGCTTGAACACTTCGCGGCCTTCCATCCTGAGGTGCCCGACCGTTCCGGTGGTCGACGGCCCACCGTCGACGAAAAGCTTGTCCTTGTGGATGCCGTCGGAGCGCAGGCTGGCCGCCAGAACGCCTCGGTCGGCGATGCCGCCTGCCCCCGTGTCTGCTTCCAGCACCATCGCGCCGGCGCCGTCGCCGAACAAAACGCAGGTCGAGCGGTCGTTCCAGTCGAGAATGCGCGAAAACGTTTCCGAGCCGATCACCAGCACCCGTCTGGCCAAGCCGCCGCGGATATAGAGGTCGGCGGTCGCCACTGCATAGACGAAGCCGGAGCAGACCGCCTGCAGGTCGAAGGCAAAACCGTGGTGCATGCCGAGCCGGTTCTGGATCTCGACCGCGGTCGCGGGAAAGGTGTTGTTGGGCGTTGAGGTCGCCAGCACGATCAGGTCGATGTCGTCAGCCGTCAAGCCGGCGCTGTCGAGGGCTGCGCGCGCTGCCGCCTCGCCCAGCGAGGCCGTCGTCTCGTCGTCGGCCGCGATGTGGCGCTGGCGAATGCCGGTGCGCTGGACGATCCACTCGTCCGACGTCTCGACCATGCCTTCGAAATCGGCATTCTTCATAATGCGGCGGGGCAGCGCGGCGCCCGTGCCGCGCACGACTGATCTGATCAATGCTCTTTCCTATTCCTTTGCGTCGATGACGACGTCGGATTTCCGGATTGTCTGGGCATTCGGATTGCGGGCATGGAACAGGTCGAGATCGGCTTCGATGCGGTCAAGTAGATTGTTGCGCACCATGTCGTAGCCAAGCTCGATCGCCGCCGCGAAGCCATCCGAATCAGCCCCGCCATGGCTTTTCACCACGATGCCGTTCAATCCGAGGAAGACGCCGCCATTGGAACGGCCGACATCCATCTTCTCGCGCAGGCGATCGAAGGCGGACTTGGCGAAGATATAGCCGATCCTGGCCATCAGCGTCCGGTTCATCGCCGCGCGCAGATAGCCGGCGATCTGCCTGACCGTGCCTTCCGCCGTCTTGAGCGCGATATTGCCGGCAAATCCTTCGGTAACGACGACGTCGACACTGCCCTTGCCGATGTCGTCACCCTCGACAAAGCCATGGTAGTTCATCGAGGCCATGTTGGCCTCGCGCAGCATACGGCCCGCCTCCTTGACCTCCTCCTGGCCCTTGATCTCCTCGACGCCGACATTCAGCAGCCCGACACTCGGCCGTTCGATGCCGAAAACCGAGCGCGCCATGCCGGTGCCAAGAATGGCAAAATCAACCAGTTGATGCGCATCCGCGCCGATGGTAGCGCCGACGTCCAGTACCACGCTTTCGCCGCGCAAGGTCGGCCAGAGCGCCGCGATTGCCGGGCGGTCGATGGTCGCCATGGTGCGAAGGCAGAATCTGGACATCGCCATCAGCGCGCCGGTATTGCCGGCCGAGATGCAGGCATCGGCAGTGCCTGCCTTGACCGCCTCGACGGCCTTCCACATCGATGATTTCCAGCGACCATGGCGCAGCGCCTGGCTCGGCTTGTCGTCCATCCGGACTGCGATCTCGCAGTGGATGAACTCGCTCACTTCCGCCAGCTTGGGGAATTTGGCGAGTTCGGGCCGTACCACTTCTTCACGCCCATAAATGACGAAGCGTATATCCGGACGGCGGGTGGCGACAGTCATGAGCGCCGGGATGACCACGCTTGGCCCGTGATCGCCGCCCATGGCATCAATGGAAATCCTGATCACGCGGTGTTCATCTCACGGTTGCTTGGCCAGCGGGCTTGCCAAGGTACGGGGCTCGCGAAGGTTCGGCGAAAATAACGGTTTTGGGCTGCCGCACAACCAACTTTTCTCAAATTGGGTCAGCTATCAGGATTTTCCCAGCAGTGATCTGAGCTTCTGCTGGAATTCATTCTCCACAGGCTCGGCATCGCCGGCTACCTCCAGCGACACACCCGGCTTGCGCGGATAGGGATCGATCGCCAAGCCAAAGAACTGCTCGGCAAGCGCCCCGACGTCGATCGCGTCGCCGGAAAAGGTTTCCGGGCTGTCCGGCCCTTCGGCGTCGAGCAGGATCTCACCGCCGCCGTCGAAACCTTGCCGTCCGAGCTTGGATTGCTCCGGCAGGAACAGCGCCTCGACCGGCTCGTCGATATGCGCCTCGACCGGGTCGAGGGTGACGATGCAGGCCTGCGTTATATCGGCCTCGACATGGCCGCTGACTTTCACCCCGTTGCGCTTCCAGGGCTCGACCAGGAGTTCGGCGCGATAGTTCTCGACCGAAAGCAGCTCGTGCTCGACGGCCAGCAGGGCGCGCTGCCCGGCGTCGGCATCGATCACCACCGGCAGCCCCTTTTGCGGCAGCCGGGCGACATTTGCCAGGAATGACACTGGGCTGTGGGAATCAGGATGTTTCATCTTCGCCTCCACTTCGCCGCCTTCACTCGGCCCGCCATCGCTCAGAGTTGGCCACGGGAAATGCCACCGTGCCGGAAACGATCGATTCGGTCGGCTGTTCCGTGAGTTGCCTTGATGCATCGGCGGCATAGAGTGCCAGTTGCGACGCTTGCGGCCAGGCGCCGGCGTCGGGCCTGACATTGCGGGCAAGGGCGGCGGCAAGTGCATCATGGTCATTTCGTTGCAGCGCATCGTCATAGGCGGCGGTGCGGCCATAGAACATCTTCGCCAGTTTCCGCATGCGCTTCGGCACGCCGACGTCGCCAATGCCCAATTCCCGCAACGAATGTTCGACATCCATGAAGAACTCGTCGATCAGCACCTGCGCAACCTCTGCCGCAGCACCACCCTCGCCGCGCAACCGGTGCTGGAACAGGAACATGTGCAACGACAACATCTCGAAGCGGCCGAGCGGCGTGTCCGGCACGTTCCAGGCGGAATAAAACACCGTTTGCCGCGCCGCCGCCACGATTTGTGCGTAAAGCGCCTCGGTGATGGCGCGGTTGGCATGTCGTTCGCGGCCAAAGAGGCGCTGGAACATTTGAGGGTGGTCTCCCGGGACCGTTTGTTGAAGTGGCCTTGTTGCATCGGCAAGCAAGCTGGTTTACCGGTTTTGCGGCCCAGCGCAAGTTGCGGCCAGCTTATGGAGTTGTAGTTGCGCGCGCTGAAATTCAAGTCGACTTTCCTGCCCAGGCCCGCCGGTGCGGTTTCGCTGCTGGTGATCGCCGCGGCGCTTTCCGCCTGCAATTCGTCCAAGATGATCGGCGATCTCAATCCGAGCGAGACGCTGACGCAGGGCTACGTCATCGACCAGCAGGCGATCGACTTGGTGCCGGTCGGCTCAAGTCGCGAACAGGTGCTGCTGGCGCTCGGCACTCCCTCGACGAAGGCGACCTTCGACAACGAGGCCTTTTATTACATTTCGCAGACGCGCAAGCGCTATGTCGCCTTCGACAAGCCGCGGCTGATCGACCAGCATGTGCTGGCGGTCTATTTTGGCGATGACGGGCGCGTCACCCAGATCGCCAATTACGGCCTGAAGGACGGCAAGGTGTTCGACTTCATCTCGCGCACCACGCCGACCGGCGGCAAGGACCAGAACTTCCTCAGCCAGATCATCAGTGGCGCCAGCAAGCTGGCGCCTGGTGTTCCGGGCGCCAGCGGCGGCAGCACGCTCGGCGGCACCTGATCCACCCCGGCGGTATCGGCTTTCGTTCCTTTCGCTTCCCTGAAAGCGGCACATCTCAGGAAATGAAAAACCCGCGGGAGCGATCCCGCGGGTTTTTGTCTTAACGCCATAGAGACCGAGCTTAGCCGTGCGCGAGAACGGCCAGCAACAGCAGCGCGACGATGTTGGTGATCTTGATCGCCGGATTGACCGCCGGGCCGGCAGTATCCTTGTAGGGATCGCCGACCGTGTCGCCGGTCACCGAGGCCTTGTGCGCTTCGGAGCCCTTGAGGTGCTTGAGGCCGTCCTTGTCGACGAAACCGTCTTCGAACGACTTCTTGGCGTTGTCCCAGGCACCGCCGCCGGAGGTCATCGAGATGGCAACGAACAGGCCGTTGACGATGACGCCGAGCAGCGAGGCGCCGAGCGCGGCAAAGGCGGATGCCTTCGAACCGGAGATCAGGAGGACGCCGAAATAGACCACCAGCGGCGCCAGCACCGGCAGCAATGACGGAACGATCATCTCCCGGATCGCTGCCTTGGTCAGAAGGTCGACGGCGCGCGCATAGTTCGGCTTCGAGGTGCCGGCCATGATGCCCGGATCCTCGCGGAACTGCTTGCGCACCTCCTGGACGATAGCACCCGCGGCGCGGCCGACGGCGGTCATGGCGATGCCGCCGAACAGATACGGGATCAGGCCACCGAAGATCAGGCCGGCGACGACGTAAGGATTGGAGAGGTCGAAGGAGACGTCGCCCATGCCCTGGAAGTAGGGGTATTTGTCGCCATTGGCGGCAAAGAACTTGAGGTCGTTGGAGTAGGCCGCGAACAGCACCAGCGCGCCGAGACCGGCCGAACCGATGGCGTAGCCCTTGGTTACCGCTTTGGTGGTGTTGCCGACCGCGTCGAGCGCGTCGGTGGACTGGCGCACTTCCTTTGGCAGGCCGGCCATTTCGGCAATGCCGCCGGCATTGTCGGTGACCGGGCCGAAAGCGTCGAGCGCGACGATCATGCCGGCGAGGCCAAGCATCGTCGTCACCGCGATCGCCGTGCCGTAGAGGCCGGCAAGCTGGTATGTCGAGATGATGCCGCCGACGATGACGATCGCCGGCAACGCCGTCGATTCCAGCGAGACCGCTAGGCCCTGGATGACGTTGGTGCCGTGACCGGTGACCGAGGCCTGGGCGATCGAGTTCACCGGGCGCTTGTTGGTGCCGGTATAATATTCGGTGATCACCACGATCAGGCCGGTTACCAAAAGGCCGACCAGGCCGCAGATGAACAGGTTCGTGCCGGTGATGGCCATGCCGGCGACGGTGCCGATCTCGCCCCAGCCGATACATGCCGAAGTGGCGACGGCAAGGCCGACGATCGACAGCAGGCCGGTGACGATCAGGCCCTTGTAGAGCGCGCCCATGATCGAGCCACTGGAACCGAGCTTGACGAAGAAGGTGCCGACGATCGAGGTCAGGATGCAGGCGCCGCAGATGGCCAGCGGATAGAGCATAGCCGAGCTGAGAACGGCGGTGCCGCCGAAGAAGATGGCGGCGAGCACCATGGTGGCGACGACGGTTACCGCATAGGTCTCGAACAGGTCGGCGGCCATGCCTGCGCAATCGCCGACATTATCGCCGACATTGTCGGCGATGGTGGCCGGATTGCGTGGATCGTCTTCGGGAATGCCGGCTTCAACCTTGCCGACGAGATCGCCGCCGACGTCGGCTCCCTTGGTGAAGATGCCGCCGCCGAGACGGGCGAAGATCGAAATCAGCGAGGCGCCGAAGCCGAGCGAAACCAGCGAGTCGATGACGACACGGTCATCGGGCTGAAGGCCCATGAATTGGGTCAGGATCAAATAGTAGATCGAAACGCCAAGCAGGGCCAGGCCAGCAACCAGCATGCCGGTGATGGCGCCCGACTTGAAGGCGATCTCGAGGCCGGCAGCGAGGCTGTTGGAAGCGGCTTGCGCGGTGCGCACATTGGCGCGCACCGAGACGTGCATGCCGATGAAGCCAGCGGCACCCGATAGAACGGCGCCAATCAGGAAGCCGATGGCGGCGGTGATCGAAAGCAGCCACCAGGCGAGCAGCAGGACCACAACGCCGACGATGGCGATGGTGGTGTACTGGCGCGCCAGATAAGCCTGAGCGCCTTCGCGGATGGCCGCGGAAATTTCCTGCATGCGTGCATTGCCCTGATCGGCCGCGAGGACCGAACGTGTCGCCCAGATGGCGTAAAGGACTGAAAGCAGACCGCAGGCGATGACAGCAGAAATTATGGTCATTGCCGAATTTTCCTCGATTGGTGGCCCAAAAGAACCCCTCCCCGGGCCGTTGAGACAGGGGACGAATTTTCCGCAACCGGAATCCGTCCCTTCGCAGCGGCTTATGCGAAACAGGGCTCGGAACGTCAAGATATTGTTCGGTTCTTGTCCGGCTTTCGCCCAAAAGATCCCGGGTTTCGTCCAAAAGGCTGGACGGCAGTGCGCCTGTCGACACTGCCGTCCGGTTAGATCGATCGAAATCGGCGAACGGCCTTCAGGCTTTGCGCGGGTCGCCGTCCGGCTGGACGACGAAGACCAGCACCACCAGCATGGTCATGTAGAATTTGAACGCCGCCTCCTGACCATTCCAAGTCGAAGACTGCCACATAGCGAACCACTCGCCGCCAACCATGAAGCCGAAATACCAAACGAGGAAGCCCATGGTGGCGGCAATGATGGCGAACTTCTTGGCATCGTTGAAAGCCTGTCCGCTGGCGTTGCGCGCCTGCCAGAGTTGCCAGGCGGCGATCAAGTAGAGCAGGCAGGTCAGCGCCTCGCCAAGGATGATCAGCCAGTAGCCTGCCGTCCACAAGGCCGGGTTGGTGATCGAGCGGTACATCAGTGCGTTGCCGGGAAAGGTCGTGTCCATGCTCAGCACATGCTGGACAAAGGCGAAGTTTGAGCCGTAATCGGTGATGTTGCCGAAGGCGACGAGGAAGGCGAAAGCCGCCAGACACAAACACATGACGATCTTGGAGAAACGCGCGGTCATGGCAAGAACTCCTGCTGAAAGATCGGGGCATCGCACTCATCAATCACCGAGTCCCGAAGATCGCGCAACGGGTGGGCCAGTGATCATCATGCTCACAGCCATTGCGAGACATTATGCCGGCAAGCAAGACATTGCCGAGACTGTCGAAGCCCTCGATCTCGACAGTGATTGCGCAGTCGGCGACTTGGTCTCTGTGGTTAGAGCCGGCACACAGCACGATTTCGCCATCATCCGCCGCCGCTGGATGGCCAGCGAGACGGGCGCCACGCTCGAACTGACGCTCGATCATCCAGCGCGTTCAACGGGCCGCTGAAAGAAACGAACTTCGCCCGAGAGGTTACTCGGCCTCGCGTCCCATGCGCCGAGCCGTGTAGCGCTCGACCGCTGACAGCCCATCATAGATCAGCACGGCAAGGACTGCGACGATCAGGCCGCCCTGCAGGATGAAGGCGAGGTTGTTCGACAGCAGGCCTGCGATGATCACCTCGCCCAATGTCCTCGCCGCCACCGTCGAGCCGATGGTCGCAGTGGCGAGGCTGATCACCACCGACAGCCGGATACCGCCGAGAATGATCGGCGCGCTGAGCGGCAGCTCGACCTTGACCAGCCTTTGCCAGCCAGTCATGCCAGCGCCACGCGCCGCCTCGACGACGTTGGCCGGCAGCGTCGTCAGGCCGGTCAGCGTGTTCTCGAAGATCGGCAGCAAGCCATAGAGAAACAGCGCAATCAGCGTCGGCTTTTCGCCGAAGCCGACCGCCGGCACGGCAAGCGCCAGCACCGCCACCGGTGGAAAGGTCTGGCCTATATTGACCAGGCTGCGCGACAGGGGCAGGAATTCGGCGCCGGCTGGCCTGGTGACCAGAATGGCGAGTGCGACCGCAACGATTGTCGCGGCAACCGTTGCTATCAGCACGGTCCGCAGATGCAGCAGCGTTAGCGTCAACAGGCTGCCCTGATTGTAGATTGCCGGCGCATTGTTCTCTGTCAGCGGCTTCAGCAGCGGTTCGAACCAGCCGGGATTGGTGACGAAGGCAATCAGCACCACCACCAGGGCAAGCCTGAGCAGCGAGGGAAGCCAAGCCTTCATGCCGGCCTCGCCGCTCGCTTAACCAGCCCGTCCACCGTGACACGGCCAAGCGGCTTGCCGTCGGTATCTTTCACCGGCAGCGCCGGGCGGCCCGACCACAGGAGTTCGGCGAGCGCGTCGCGCTGGCTGGCTTCACCGGGGATCGCCTCGCCTTCGGCGGTGCCTTTTTCCACCGCGTCGCGGACCCGGCCAAGCGACAACAGCCGGAACGGTTTTTCGCTCGCACCTACCAGGGTTTCGACAAACGCACTGGCCGGTTTTGCCAGTATCTCGGCCGGCCCGGCATATTGCACCACTTTGCCGCCATCCATCACTGCGATCTTGTCGCCCATGTGAACAGCCTCTTCCATGTCATGGGTGACAAGGATGATGGTGGTGCCGAAGCGCTTCTGGATCGCCAGCAGATCCTCCTGCGCCTTGTTGCGGATGATCGGATCGAGCGCGCCGAACGGCTCATCCATCAACAGCACGTTGGGTTCCGCGGCAAGCGCGCGGGCGACGCCGACGCGCTGCTGCTGGCCGCCGGAAAGCTCATGCGGATAGCGTGGCCCGTAGGCTTCGGGGTCGAGTTGGTAGAGCGTCATCAGCTCGTCGACGCGGGCCTTGATGCGGTTGGCATCCCAGCCAAGCAATACCGGCACAGTGGCGATGTTCTGCGCCACCGTGCGATGCGGAAACAGGCCGTGGCCCTGGATGGCATAGCCGATGCTGCGACGCAGCTCGTAATCCGGCACCGAGCGGTTGTCTACGCCGTCGAGCTTGATCACGCCCGATGTCGGCTCGACCAGCCGGTTGATCATGCGAAGCAGCGTCGTCTTGCCGGAGCCGGAGGTGCCGACGATGACGGCGATGCTGCGCGGCTCGATTACTATCGACACGTCGTCGACGACTGTCGTCTCGCCGTAGCGTTTGGTAATGCCTTCGATCTCGATCATGCCGTTTCAACCCTGCGCTTGCCGGCGGTCATTTCGATCACTGCATCGAGGATGATAGCGGCGGCGAAGGCCAGCGCCACCGTGGGCACGGCACCGAGCAGCACCAGGTCCATCGCCGTCTGGCCGACGCCCTGGAACACGAACACGCCAAAGCCGCCGCCGCCGATCAGCGCCGCAATCGTAGCGAGACCGATATTCTGCACCAGCACGATGCGGATGCCGGTGAGGATCACCGGGAAGGCCAGCGGAAACTCGACGCCGAACAGCCGCTGGCGGTCGGTCATGCCCATGCCGCGCGCTGCGTCGTTGGCGGCACGCGGCACACCAGCAAGGCCGACCACGGTGTTGGCCACAACCGGCAGCAGCGAATAGAGGAACAGGGCGACGAAAGCCGGCGCCGTACCGATGCCGCGAATGCCGAGCGCGGCAGCACCCGGCACATGCGAAGCGACCCAGCCGAGCGGTGCTATCAAGAGGCCGAACAGCGCGATCGAAGGAATGGTCTGAATGATGTTCAGCACGTTGAGCACGCCGGCCCGCAATTTCTCAACGCGGTGGCAGAGGATGCCAAGCGGCAAGCCGATAATCACTGCTGCCGCCAGTGAACCCAGCGCCAACGTCACGTGCTTGGAGCCTTCCGCCCAAAAGCTATCGGCGCGATTGAAATATTCCTTGAGGATCGACAGGCTGTTCCAGCTCCCCGAGACCAGCAGCAGGCCGATCGCCGCTGCGGCGACAACAAGCACGCCGACCCGTGCCTGCGGCGACAGGTTCAGCCTTGTAAGCACGTCGGCGAGCAGAAGCGTGAAGGCGAAGATAAGCAGCCAGAAGCCCGAAGCCGGCGAGATACGGGCGAAGGTGTTGCCGGCGGGCGTCAGGAAGCTGCCGGCAACGCCGATCAGCAGCGCCAGCGCCCCAAGTGCAACCACACTGGCGGCGAGGCGTAGAGCAAGCGGCGTTTTCAGCAGCGCAATGAGCGCCGGTGCGACAACAATCGCCATCAATAGCGGACCGACCGTCGCAGGCAAAGATTCGAGGATCGAGCGCGCCTCGCCGGGTACGATGCGATTGGCGCGGAACGTGGCGAATGGTGCCGCAAAAGCCGCATAGGCTGATATCGCCGCGATGACCACGCCGAGCTTGTCGAACCGGATGCGCACGCCCTCCCCCATCGGCCGATCCGGCGCACCTCGAAAGCGGCGCGCCGGAATCGCCTTACTTCAGGAAGCCGTTCTTTTTCAAAAAGTCCTCAGCGACGCCCTTGACCGGCTCGCCGCCAACCTGCACGCGGCCATTCAACTCCTGCAGCGTGACGAGATCGAGCTTGGCGAAGACCGGCTTCAGCAGCGTCTCGATTTCGGGATGCTCCTTCAGCACCGCCTCGCGGATGATCGGCGCCGGCTGATAGACCGGCTGCACACCCTTGTCGTCTTCAAGCACGACGAGGCCGGAAGGCGCGATGCCGCCGTCGGTGCCATAGACCATGGCGGCGTTGGCGCCGTTAGTCTGGTTGGCCGCAGCGGCAATGGTCGCCGCCGTGTCGCCGCCCGAGAGCGTGATCAACTGGTCCGGCTTCAGTGTGAAGCCATAGGTCGTCTGGAAAGCGGGCAGCGCGGCCGCCGAATTGACGAACTCGGCGGAGGCCGCCAGCACCACCTTGCCGCTGCCCGAAACGTATTTGCCGAAGTCGGACAGCGTCACAAGCTTGTTGGTCTCGGCGACCTCCTTGCGCAGGGCGATCGCCCAGGTGTTGTTGGCCGGTGACGGGGACAGCCAGACGATCTTGTTGGCGTCGTAGTCGAGCTTCTTGGCAGTCTCGTACGCCTTGGCGGCATCTTTCCAGACCGGATCGTCGGCCTTCTCGAAGAAGAAGGCGGCGTTGCCGGTGTATTCCGGATAGATGTCGATCTCGCCGGCTGTAATCGCCTTGCGTACCACGGGCGTGCCGCCGAGCTGGATGCGGTCGGTGGTCTGGATATTGTTGGCGTTCAGCACCAGCTGGATGATGTTGCCGAGCACACCGCCCTCGGTGTCGATCTTCGACGACACCACCACCTGGGCGCTTGCCGAGGCTGCCGTGATGCCGAGCGCCAGTACAGCACCGGCCAGAACCTTGATTGAAAACATCTCACAAATCCCTTGCTGTGAACCGGAATACGGCTGCCGCATATGAGCATGGCTTCGATGCCCCGTCGGGGTACACGGTTTCATAAGAAGAGGGATGGGCGCAATAATTTTGTTCGAATGCGAGTGACTCCGCTGCCGCGCCGTCCCGACAGCGTGACGTCAGTTGGCCGCGCGCAAGCCCGTCATCTTCAACACGCCCAGTGCCACGAAGCACAGCACGACGACCGGGAAAATCATCCAGTTCAGCATCTCCCAGCCCCAGGCATTGTAGACCGCCCCCGACATCAGTGAGGCGAAGGCGACGGAGCCGAACAGGACGAAATCGTGGAACCCCTGGACCTTGCCTTTTTCGGACGGCTGGTAGCTGTCGGCCACCATGGCGGTGGCGCCGATGAAGCTGAAGTTCCAGCCGAGGCCGAGCAGGATCAGCGTCGTCCAGAACTGCCACAGTGCCAACCCCGACAGCGCGACTATACCGCAGCCAATGAGCAGCACCAGGCCGATGGCCACGATCCGCTCCGCGCCAAAACGATGGATCAGCGACCCCGTAAAGAAGCTCGGCGCGAACATCGCCATGACGTGCCAGGAAATGCCGAGCGTGGCGTCGTCGGTCGACAGGCCGCAGCCGACCATGGCCAGCGGCGCTCCGGTCATGACGAAGCTCATCAGCGCGTAGCTGCCGACGGCGCAAAACAGCGCCGCGACGAAGCGCGGCCTGGTGACGATTTCTGAGAGCGGCCGGGCGTCGCTGTCGGCGATTTCCACCTTGTCGGTTGCCTTGGCCGGGATGCGCAACAAAGAGAGAATGGCGGCGCCGACCGCCGCCAGCACCAGGATGGACGCAAACGAGCCGGCAAACTTCACCGGCGAGAACAGATCGCCGGTGAAGATGACGATCTGCGGCCCAAGGATGGCGGTGACGATGCCGCCGGCCAGCACGAAGGAGATGGCGCGCGCCTTGAATTCAGGCGGCGCATTGTCGGCGGCGGCAAAGCGGAACTGCTGGACGAAGGCGCCGCCGATCCCGATCACGGCCAAGCCGAAAGCGAACAGCCAGAAGCTGGCATGAAACAGCGCCAGCGTGGCGACCAGGCCGCCAAGTGCTGTCACCGCCGTGCCGGTCATGAAACCGTCGCGCTGGCCGAGCCGGCGGATGATTGCCGCGGCCGGCAGGGAACCGAGTGCCACGCCAACATTGAAACCGGTGATCGGCGCGGTTGCCAGCGACTTGTCAGCATCGAGCAGGTACTGCCCGGCCAATCCGCCCATGGAAATGGCGATGGGTGCGGCCGAGCCGATGATCGCCTGCGAGGCTGCAAGGATGAAGGCGGTGCGACGCGCTTCCTTGCCCGCCTCAACGGCGACGATGGCAGTCATAGGGCGTCCTTGCCGCGGCCCTCGCCGCGCACCCGGCGCGACACGCGATCAAGCACCGCATTGACCAGTTTCGGCTCGTCTTCCTCGTAAAATGCCTTGGCGATGTCGACATATTCGGAAACGATGACCGCCACCGGCACGTCCTCGCGCTGCATCAGCTCGTAGACGCCGGCGCGCAATATGGCGCGCAATGTGGAATCGAGCCTCGACAGAGGCCAGTCCTCGGTCAGCGCCTGTCGGATGACTGGATCGATCGTCTTCTGGTGCTCGACAACGCCGGCAAGAATGGCGCGGAACCATTGCGCATCGGCTTCGCGATAGAGCGCGCCGTCGACTTCCTTGCCGAGCCTGAACGCCTCGTATTCGGCGGTGATCTCAAACACACCGCTGCCGGCGACGTCCATCTGGTAGAGCGCCTGCACGGCGGCCAGACGGGCAGCACCGCGCTTGTTGGCATGGCGAACCGCAGGCTGGCCGGGCGAAGCGGGTTCGCTCACGTTCGCTCTCCCAGCTGTTCCTTTAGAGCGATCATGGTCAGCGCCGCACGGGCCGCAAAGCCGCCTTTGTCGCCTTCCGAACGCTTGGCCCGTGTCCAGGCCTGTTCGTCGTTTTCGGTGGTCAGGATGCCGTTGCCGATGCAGACCGCATCCTGCACGGACAGGTCCATCAGGGCACGGCTGGATTCATTGGCGACGATATCGAAATGATAGGTGTCGCCGCGGACCACCGTGCCGAGGGCGACGAAACCGTCATAGTTCGTCCCGCCTTCGGAGGCACCGTCGAGCGCGAAGGAAATCACCGCCGGGATTTCGAGCGAGCCCGGAACGGTGACGACATCGTATGTCGCGCCCGCTTCGTCGAGCGCGCTGGTCGCGCCTTCGAGCAACGCGTCCGCAAGGTCGTCGTGAAAGCGCGCCTCGACGACAAGAAGGTGGGCCTTCTTCTTCGGACGGATGAACGCTTTGCCGTGTTGGGATGTGCCTGCCATAGATGTCTCCGGGGATCGCCGGTGACTTAGGCCGAAGCCGGTTTGATCGCAAGCGGAAGATTGCTGAAGGAACGTTCAAGGCCAACCCGGTGGCGGTCGCATCAGGGAATGGGCTTTATAGACGACCGCCTCAAAGTCCCTCCTTCGCCGCCTCCGCCAGGCGCGCCGCGTAGCGGGCCATGGTGTCGATCTCGAGATTGACGCGATCGCCGACCTGGCGTTCGCCCCAGGTGGTGACGGTCAGCGAATGATGGATCAACAGCACGTCGAACCGGGTGCCTTCGACCTTGTTGACGGTGAGCGAAGTGCCGTCGAGTGCGACTGATCCCTTGGGGGCGATGAATTTGGCCAGATCTCGCGGTGCTTCCAGGGTAAAGCGCACGGCGTCACCCTCTTCCTTGCGGGCCACGATCTCGGCCATGCCGTCGACGTGGCCTGACACGATATGGCCGCCAAGCTCGTCGCCGATCTTCAGCGCCCGCTCCAGGTTGATCCGCGTGCCGGATTTCCAGCCCATCGCCGTCGTTAGCCTGAGCGCCTCTTCCCAGGCCTCGACCTCGAACCAGCGTGCGTTGGTGCCGTCTTCCGGCAACCCCGTCACCGTCAGGCAGACACCGCCGCAGGAAATCGAGGCGCCGATGGCAATGGTCTGCGGATCGTAGGCGGTGTCGATACGCAAACCGACGCCTTCCCTGAGCGGCTTCACGGCAGCGACGGTGCCGACATCGGTGACAATTCCAGTGAACATTAGTCTGACCCCGCGAACATCAGTTCGGTCCTAGATGTCTCTTATCCATTCCGCATACGTATCTTCGCCGAAACGCATGTTGCGCAATTTGCGAAATCCCGGCGGGATAGTGTTGGCATCGATCGGCGATACAATGCCGCCCTCGCCGATCGCGTCCGGCCCCTGAAACAGCACGATACGATCGACCAGTTGTTCGTCGAGGAACGCCTTGGCCACCCTGGCGCCGCCCTCGACCAGGACGCTGGCCATGCCGAGCGCCGCCAGATCCTCAAGCAGTTCCGGCAGCGCAATATCGCCTTCATACGTCTCAGTGCCGATGAAGCGAACGCCGGCGCGTTCGAGCGCGGCGCGCCGGTGCGGATCGGCCTCGGCGCAGGCAGCGATATAGAGCGGCACACGGTCGACGCCGGCGACCAGTTTCGAAGTCTCGGGTAGCCTGATCTGACGGTCGAGCACGATGCGCGCCGGCGAACGGCTCTCCAGTCCCGGAAGCCTAACCGTCAGCGCCGGATCGTCCTCCAGTGCCGTGCCGATGCCGATCAATATGCCATCGGCTTCGGCGCGCATCAGATAGACTTCGCGCCGGGCGATGTCGCCGGTGATGGAGACCTGCCCCTCGCCTTTCACGCCGATCTTGTTGTCGCTCGAAAGCGCAAGCTTCAGAATCACTTCCGGACGTTTTTTCAGAGATCGAATCAAATAGCCGGCCATCTGCTCCGCGGCCTCGGCCGCCAGCACTTTTTCCACCACCTCGACGCCAGCGGCATGCAAGATTGCATAGCCCTTGCCGGAAACACGCGGGTCCGGATCGCTGGCAGCGCCAACCACACGCGAAACGCCGGCACTGACCAGCGCATTGGCGCAAGGCGGCGTGCGGCCGTGATGGGCGCAAGGCTCCAGCGTTACATAGGCGGTGGCGCCGCGCGCCAGTTCGCCGGCCTCCGCCAAAGCCTCGGTCTCGGCATGCGGCCGGCCGCCGACCGCCGTGACGCCGCTGCCGACGATCATCGGCCCGTCGCCGTCGTCGCGTACGATCAGCGTGCCGACGGAAGGATTGGTCGAGGTCCGGCCGGCATTCTTGCGCGACAGCCTAAGGGCTGCCGCCATATAGCGGCGATCGAGGACCTCTTGCTCCGCCTTGCTGCGCTCGGACCCTGCCATGCTCAGCCGGCGTCCTCTTCGCTCTTCAGCTCTTCGCCCCTAGGCTCGTCAGTTTTGAGCTCGTCGCCCTTGAGCTCACCCAACACGTCGTGGAAATCCTTGGCCTCGCGGAAATTACGGTAGACGGAGGCAAAGCGCACATAGGCGACATCATCGAGTGACTTCAGTGCCTCCATGACCAGCCGGCCGACTTCGCCGGATGCGACTTCGGTCTCGCCCGAGCTCTCGAGCTGGCGCACGATGCCGGTCACCGCGCGGTCGATGCGCTCGGGATCGACATTGCGCTTGCGTACCGCGATTTCGACCGAGCGCAGCAGCTTGTCGCGGTCGAACGGCACCTTGCGTCCAGACTTCTTCACCACGACGAGGTCGCGCAATTGTACGCGCTCGAAAGTGGTGAAGCGGCCGCCGCAATCTGGGCAGACGCGCCGCCTGCGGATCGCAGCGCCGTCTTCGGCGGGGCGCGAATCCTTCACCTGCGTATCTTCGGACTGGCAGTAGGGACAGCGCATGGAGAGCCTTCGGTTCGCGATTCTCGTGGAGCGACAGGCTTAGAGGTTTTTGCCAGGATGGCAAAGTATGGCCGATGACCGATCGCGCCTCAGAGATAGCGAGGCACGAGGAGAATTGCGAGAGCGGCAATCAGTTGGACGGCAATACGCCAATCAGGGAGCGACGTCGCCGGTCGGGAAGCCGCAGGACGTGCCGAGATAGCGATAGGCCTTGGTGAAGCCGTCCATCGATATGGTCGCGACCGGCTTGTCGGCGAAGCTAACATCGAGGGCGCTGGTACGGCGCATGGCACGCAGTATGGCAAGCGTGGTCTCGGGCTTGTTGTTCATTATCCACTGGCCGTCGGCGATAAGATGAAAACCAGCCTTGATCTTGTCGTTGACGTCGCGGAACACGGCCGGGATGTTGTCACCCTTGGGCAAGTCACTGTTTTTCACGGCGATGATGAGGCTCGGATAGCCCTCGGGTGGCAGTACGTCGCCATTCGAGATGGCCAGCGTGAGGGTGCCACTGGTCCCGTTAGCGTCGAAAAAGACCGTCGAGGCGGCGCAGGTTTTGCGCACATCCTCGCCGGTGTTGACCTCGTCCACCGTGGTGGACCACCTGCCGAAGGTCTCTGTCTTGGGTGCTGCTGGCGTCGGCTCGGTCTGCGCCAAGGCGGCGTCGGACTGCTGCGAGATGGCTAAGGTGAGCAAGGCGCCAACGCTGGCGAAACGGAAAATTCGCATCATCATCAAGCCTCTCCGAGATGCCGCCGTGCCCAGTTGATCGGCGCCGTCACAGTTGGGGAACGACGCCCTGCGTCAACCAAGATACGGGTAAAGCGGAAAACGGTTCGTCATTGCCGCCACCTTGGTCTTCACGGCTGCCTCGACGGCCGCATTGCCCTCGTCGGAATTGGCGACTTTCAGTCCATCCAGCACTTCGGCGATCAGCTTGCCAATCTCGCGGAACTCGGCCTGGCCGAAGCCGCGCGTGGTGCCGGCGGGCGTGCCGAGCCGAACGCCGGAGGTGACGAAAGGCTTTTCCGGGTCGAAGGGGATGCCGTTCTTGTTGCAGGTGATGTTGGCGCGGCCAAGGGCAGCCTCGGCGCGCTTGCCGGTGGCGTTCTTGGGGCGCAGGTCGACCAGCATCAGATGGTTGTCGGTGCCGCCGGAGACGATGTCGAGACCGGTTTCCTGCAGACTGGAGGCCAGCGCCTTGGCATTGGCGACGACGCTCTCGGCATAGATCTTGAAGCTCGGCTTCAGCGCCTCGCCCAGAGCCACCGCCTTGGCGGCGATGACATGCATCAGCGGTCCACCCTGCAGGCCGGGGAAGACGGCCGAATTCATCTTTTTGGCAATATCCTCGTCGTTGCAAAGGATCATGCCGCCGCGCGGGCCGCGCAGCGATTTGTGCGTCGTGGTGGTGACCACGTGGGCATGCGGCAGCGGCGAAGGATGCATGCCGCCGGCAACCAGGCCGGCGATGTGGGCCATGTCGACCATCAGATAGGCACCGATCGAATCGGCGATCTCGCGAAAACGCTTCCAGTCCCAGACGCGTGAATAGGCGGTGCCGCCAGCCAGGATCAGCTTCGGCCTGGTCTCATGGGCGGTCTTCTCGATCGCGTCCATGTCGAGCAGATGATCTTCCCTGCGCACGCCATAGGAGACAACCTTGAACCATTTGCCGCTCATATTGACCGGCGAGCCATGCGTCAGGTGCCCGCCGGAATTGAGGTCGAGGCCCATGAAGGTGTCGCCGGGCTGCAGCAGCGCCAGGAACACCGCCTGGTTCATCTGGCTGCCGGAATTCGGCTGGACGTTGGCGAAGTTGCAGCCGAACAGCTTTTTCGCGCGTTCAATGGCCAGTTCCTCGGCAACATCGACGAATTGGCAGCCGCCATAGTAGCGCTTGCCCGGATAGCCCTCGGCATATTTGTTGGTCATGATCGACCCTTGCGCCTCGAGCACGGCGCGCGAGACGATGTTTTCCGAGGCAATCAGCTCGATCTCGTGGCGCTGGCGGCCGAGTTCGTTGCGGATCGCGCCGAAAATCTCGGGGTCGGCATCGGCAAGCGTGGTTTCGAAGAAGGATTCGAATTTGTTCGACACTGCCGCTGCTGTTGCCATGGGCTGAAATCCTCAAGGTTCGGGGTCTGTCGCGCCATTAACACAGTTGCTTTCGCCCCGCCACGTTTGCAGCGCGAAATTTGCTGGCCGGATTGCGCCAGCCCCCCTGAAAGCACATTATTTCTTCGCCTGCCGGCCGGCAGGCAGGGCTTCGCGTGATCTCCTGAACAGCCCCGCATGGTTTGAATATGATCCGTGGCGAAAACCGATTTTCGGAATCATGCGCAAAGCTCAGAGCGCGCCGACGACAATAAAAAAGGCCGCCCTTCCGGCGGCCTTTTGCAAATGAACTCAGCTGCTTAGAGCGCGGATGTGATCTGCAGCTCGTTGGCCCCGTCGAGGCCGTAAATGTCGTCGCGGAACTGCACCACGCCCGGCCCCGTCGACCAGGCCGAGATGTAGAGGAAATAGACCGCCACCGGATTGGTGACCTGCACCGGGACGTTCTCGCCGCTCTTGATCGCCGCCTCGAAGTGCTGGCGATTCCAGTCCGGCGTGTCGCGCAAAATCCAGGTGACGAGATCGCGCACATTCTGGACGCGTACGCAGCCCGAGGAATCGAAGCGCATCATCTTGCCAAACAGGCTCTGCTGCGGCGTGTCGTGCATGTAGACGCCGTCCGGGCTGGGGAAATTGATCTTGACCGAGGCCATCGCGTTGCCAGCACCCGGATCCTGGCGGAAGCGGTACTTCTCGGCGTCGTCGGTCGACCAGTCGACGGTCAGCGGATCAACCTCGCTGCCATCCGGCGCGAACAGACGGATGTGGCTGTCCTTGAGATAGTTGGGGTCCTTCCGCATCAGCGGAATGATGTCCTTGCGTACGATCGAGACCGGCGCGTTCCAGTAGGGATTGACGATGATCTCGTTGATCTTGGAATTGACGATCGGCGTCTGGCGGTCGATCTTGCCGACGATCGCGGTATGGCGCAGCACGACGCGATCGTTCTCCACCGCCTCGATCTGGGCGCCCGGGATGTCGACCAGCACGTAACGGTTGCCCAAAGTGCCGGCACGCTCGCGCAGCCGCTGCAGATTGGTCTGCAACTGGCCGAGCCGAATTGGCGCCGAAACATTCATCGCGGCATAAGAATATTGGCCCAGCGTCCCGTCGGCAGGCAGGCCATGGCGCGCCTGGAAGCGCTTGACCGCGGAGTCGACATAGGAATCGAAGGCTGTCGAAATGCCGGCGCTCTGCGCCAGGTCGCCCGCAATCATCAGGCGCTTGCGCAGCGGGACCACGTCGGGATCGTCGACGCCGAGCTGCAATTTCTTGGTGTCGGGAACCGGCTCCCAGCCGCCCTGGGCGACAATGTTCTGGTATTGCGCGACTGCCTGTTCGGTAAACGAAACGGTCTGCAGGCTGAAGATGGGCAGCGTCGAGGCCACCTTGCCGCCCTGGCTGGGGCGCGCGTCGAACTGGTCGTCCCAATTGCCGCGGGCCGAGGATTTCAGGATATCCCCGATCACATCCTGCGCACTGGCGCGGCCGGCGACCATCGCGGCTGCGAGCGCGGAGGCTCCTGAAAGGAAGAAACGGCGGCTGGTTCTCATGGGCGTTCCAGACATTCTTGCTACAATTCAACCTACCGGGCGGTCTCGCCCGCACTCTAGAGTTGGCTTCTTAACAATTAGCCAACCATGGCCCGCATCACTTCGGTGTAAAAACACATGAAAAGTGATTTGGGCACAGGACAAATGCACGGCTTTGGCCCCAGCATCACCCGCATCTTCGGTTCCACTGGAATATGGCGGCAACGTGGCTGTTGCTCGAATTTGGATCGGCCGGCCTGACGAAACGAAAAGACCGGTGCTTTTCGGCACCGGCCTCGGACTGGCTGCTCCGGCCATATCTGAATCATGGGGGAAGTCGGAAAGTCTGGCAACAAGAACTAATGCAGCAGGCGCCACAGCCACCCCGTCAGATCGGCGTGGATTTCCCCGTTCCGGTAAACGTCGTTGTTGACGATGAGCCTGTTCGGCAGATCGAGAACCAGATGCACCCCCACCCGGTAGCCGTAGTGGTATAGGGGGTTCACGCTGTGATCCAACGTCATCAGCCTCAGTTTTCGAACGTCATCCTCGAAATCTGTGTTGCCCAGGCGCTTGGCTTCGACCACCAAAAGGTTCTCTTCCTTGTGCATGTGGTGGACGATAATGTCGGGGCGGATTTTCTTAAGCTTTTGCAAGCCCGCCTTGTCATTCCAGGCAACGCGCTTTTCCTCTGTCTCGCGTCGGGTCCACTCGGGGCTTACACGCCAACCGGGATAGTGGCGTTCCATTTTCATCGCCAAGTCCGCGGTGATGGAAAATTCCTCCGGCGCGGCTTTTATCAGGTCATCATCGTTCAGCAGCTCCCGCACAGAACGCGCGAACTGCATAAGAATGCCCTTGTCGGGGATTTCTGCCATTTCACCCTCACCTGCCGGTCGCGCCTGTCACTTCCGCTCCGACAACGGTATGCCCTTTTCGGCAAAAAGCTCATCCGTCGACGCATCCGCGAAGACCGTCACCACCCCGTGGCACCGCACCAAATCTTCGAAGGTGATCGCCATATCGGCGAACTTCTGGCGGTCCCTCCGTTCCGGGTATCGGAACCGGTCGCCGTTGGCGTCATGGACATGGATGTGCTGCAAAATCTCCTCCGTCCGCCACGTCCACTCGTGTTCGATCGGAATGCCAATGGCCACCACTTGATCACAGAGCTGCTTGAACAGACTCAGCAACTTGTGGCCGTCTAGGTCGACCGCGATACCGGTGTGCTCGGGAAACTCGACCAGCGCGGCTTTGAGCGAAAGCTCCATGGAGTGCCGGGCCAGCATGTAAAGCGGCAGGAGGTAAAGCTCCTTGTCTTGCACCTTGTCAGCCACAGCATCCGCCAGCGCTACCACTCCATGGGCGTAAGCGTAGTTGTAGTAATTCCAGGTTTCCCGGTCAGGGTCGCGGTTGTGGCGTCGGCTGAGGAACCTCTGAGCGGAATTCGGCAGCATTTCCACCTGGGCGTCAACGATGTCGTAGTAAGCTCCCATGCCCAGCTCCTAGCATGAGAACCCGCGTCAATGAGAGCGCCATCATCAGGATTCCTGTCGATCAGATTTTACGTCTCTTGCTGGCGGCCTTCGGAGCCACTATTTTGGTTGCCGTGGCCAATGTCAAAATCGCGGGCCGCCGCGAGCCACCTGATGTGCGATGTGATTGTTGTTATCTGACCCTGAGCTGAATCGAAAACGAACTTTGCTCCAGTCCTGAACCGAACTGTACCAGACCGACAAGTTTTCAAATTGAACCGACTTCAAAATTGAACCGAACTCATCGAAACGAGATTCAAATCTGAAGAAATTCATAGGTCGGGACAAGGTGATGTACACGCCCCTCGACCAGGCTTCGAAGCCGCAAACCCTTTAACTCGGGTTTTGTCGGTGCCTTCAGAACCCGGAACATGGAGGCAAAACATGCTCTCCTTCCGGTGTCAGATCGAAGTCCGTATCTCAGCACGCACAGTCTCGGCCGTGCTCTACATCGAAATGATGGTGCTGCGCTGGTACTTCGGTTGTTGAGCGAATGCCGCCCTTGGCGGTAGCCTGTAACTGGAGCGGGACGCCTAATAAGCGTCCCGTCTTCATTTTTGACTCAGCCAGCTAGCCCCAGCAGTCCCCTATTGCGATAACGACAGCCGCTATGAAGGCAACCGCCAACACGAGAAGAACGGAGCACATCGCAACGCTTTCATTGTTGTTGGCTCGCACGTCATTGGCGGCTGGTAGAAGCCGGGAGTGGGGCGAGTAGGAACCGAACCCCTTGAATAAGATTCGACAATAGGATTTTATTCTTGGCAACATAATTCGCGAGTCGCCTATGCCAGACACTTGGACTATCAATCGCTCGCTCAAGGGCTGCTTTATTCTAAGCAGCGCAACGCTTCAGCGAATTTACAATCATGTTGAAAAGGCTACGGGCAAAGCGCCGACGGTCCATGCCACGTTTGCTAACCAAAGGGCGGTTCACGTTGAGACGCTGCAATCCGTGCTCGATGACAGCTCTGTTTCGTTGACCCCTATAGATAGCATCTCGATTTCAAGTGGCACGCTCGACCAGCCCTACGTCTCTGTCAGGACATCGCACTACGATGACGGGCCAATCAGCATCGAAATCCGCGGAGAAAAGGAAAGGGCCATAGCTTTAGAGGAGGCCTTGGTAAACGAGAGCGTTGCAGCCAAGGCTTGGTACAGTGGTCTCAATCTTAATGGTTACGGGGTTGGGCCTGCATTTTTCGCGATTATCGTCCTCTTGTCCTTAGCCATATCGCTTTTGCTTTTGTGGATGTTCCCTATCGTTTTCTACAAAGCTCCCGCCCTCTTCTATATCATCATGGCCATCGGGATGTTTGGGTTCCCTTGGCTGACGCGAAGAGTGTTCCCTTCTATGGTCTACGATTTTGGGATTGGCGAAAAACGTTTCAACCGCTCGAAGGCATTTGCGGGCCTGTTTTTTGGAGCCATCATATTGGGAGTGGCAGTGAATCTACTCTCCAGCTATCTAGGGAAAGCCTTCCACATCGAATAGTAGTGACCTACCTAGATCTGCCTGCAGTCAGGTAAATCTGGTGGTTCGGGCTTGCTTGAAGGCATCCCACGCGTTTATTCCGTCACAATCCGCTGTGACGCTCGATTGCGAGGCTTTAATTTCCACCGCTGTCGGCGCTCTCTTTAGAAACTGCTCGGCGAAATCTTTATTCACGGAAGCGCCATCGACCGGGTTCGAGTAGGACAGGAAAAAAGTGTAACTCTGCAGGGAGACATGCCGGACGATTTTCCGCCCCACCCCTCAATCTTAACTTCGCTCAACCCTGCCCTATTCAACCGAGGTTCCCAGACCTCCGGAACTTCGTCGCCGCCCAGCTCGGCGCGCTCCTCCGCTGAAATGGGTCCCGGGTAAGAAAGCTGCAGGAACAGACGCACCGACCTGCCCAGGTGGTTGTTTTCGCCGCGGATGTAGGGAAGGACAGCTTTCAGGGCAAAAGTGTCCGCTGACGAATGAAGCCGCGCTGAATTGTACGCCATCTTCAGCAGCCACCGTTTCAGAGGGTGGAAGTCGTAATTGAACGTCACTTTCTCATAGTGCTGGCGAATTGTGGCGAACTGGCCGTCAAACTCCTGGCAGATGTAGTCATCCAGCTTTGCCATAAACCCGCTGTTGCACCATTCGCAGACATCCTTGATGGTCGGCTCACCCGCAACTTCCTTGTCGAGCCGCAGCAGCCAAAAGATATGCTTGGCATTGTTCGCTTCCTGCAGACGCCGGTGCAGAGCTTTAGGGAACAAATGTTCCTTGGTGCGCTGCGATGTCGTCGGGCCGCAATAGGCGCATTCCCAAATGTCTGCCATGTGAATACTTAATACCGGTCCGCGTCGGTCTATTGTAGCACCTTGTCAAAAGAAAAGGCCGATGCCTTTCGGCACCGGTCCTGATCAGAGGTCGATATTTCAGCCGCGCTTCTATGGCGCGGACAGATCTGATGCGGATGCCTTACATCCGATAGGCGATGGTATCGTTCCAGAACCGATCCAACCGCTGCAGGGCGCGGTTCATCTGCTTGAACTCTTCCGTGTTGATGCCGCCGACCTGCTCGATCGAGCCGACATGGCGCTCGTAAAGGCCGGCGACGACTTCCGCCACCTCATTGCCCTTCGGTGTCAGCGAAACCCGCACGGAACGGCGGTCGATGCGCGAGCGCTGGTGGTTGATGAAGCCGAGATCGACCAGCTTCTTCAGATTGTAGGAGACATTCGAGCCGAGATAATAGCCGCGCGAGCGCAGTTCGCCGGCGGTCAGCTCCGAATTGCCGATGTTGAACAGGAGCAGCGCCTGGATGGCGTTGATGTCGGAGCGGCCGTTGCGGTCGAATTCGTCCTTGATCACATCAAGCAGACGGCGATGCAGCCGCTCGACCAGCTGCAGCGATTCCATATACAGCGAACGGATCGCCTCGCGGCGGTCATCGGATACGTTGGCGGTCTTCGCCGCCGGACGCGAATTGATCATTGTCTTTGCCTCTCGTTTGTCGCCCGGTGATTTTTTGTTCTTCACCTTGATCGCGACACTATCGAATACTCATAAAATTCGACTTAAACGCCAAGGCTAACAAGAGCTTACCGGTAAGGGGTTTCGAAAGAGGCTTAACGGACGGTCACCCGAGCAAGGATAATTAACCTAAAGATTTAGCCAACGATCCTGGCCGGAATTGCTATCGCCGGGCTTGCCGTTTCTGGATCCAGATCACCACGCGGAACACGATGTAGAGCAGCGCCACCGCAACGTGCGAGGCGACGATCAGCGGCCGGTGGCCGAACAGCTCGGGGAAGCCGGCATACATAACGCTCTCGGTCACCGCGCAGATGAACCAGATCACCGGCCCCCAGGACGCCAGCATCCAGAGGCCGGCGGCAGCGAATGGAAAAAACACCGCCAGCACCACCGCCGCCACCTGCCAGTGCACCGGCATCAGGTCGAAGCGCCACAATGGGCCGGGGTAAAAGCCGATCAGCCGGATCCAGTACAAGATGCCGAACAGCAGGCAGTAGCCGGCGATGACGCGCTGGAACCAGGCGAAGATGACCTCGACCGTCGAGGGCTGCAGCACCACGCGTCTCGAGGCGACCTCGCTCACAGCTTCAGTTCCCGTTCGCCGAGCGGTGCGAAATAGGCGTCGACGTCGGCGGCGCTGACGTCATCGATGCCTGCCGGCCGCCATTGCGGCGTCGAGCCCTTATCGATGATGGCGGCGCGGATACCTTCATAGAAGTCGTGCCCGGCAAGCATGCGGTTGAGGATACGGAACTCCATTTTCATGCACTCGTCCATCGACAACGTCTGCCCGGCGCTGATCTGGCGCCATGCAACATGCAGGCTGGTCGGTGAACGGGTGCGGATGGTGGCCAGCGTCTTTGCCGCGAACTCATCGGCAGTGGCTGCCCGCTCCAGACTGGCGACGATATCGGCCAGCGACGGCTGCGCGAAATGCCGGGCGATGGCCTCCAGTGTCGGCCTGTCGGTCTCGCGCCTGGCCGGGATGAAGCAACCGCGCAGCACTGATTCCGGGTCGCCGCTTTCCGCCAGACGGTCGAGAAAGCCGGCCTGGTCCTCCGCCTTGATCGTATGGGTGGCGAGGCCCGACCACAAAGCGTCGCCATAGCGGATGCGGTTGCCGGTCAGCGCCAGATACATGCCGAAGCTGCCACCGAGATCCGGCAACAGATGGCTGGCGCCGACATCCGGGAAAAAGCCAATGCCGACCTCGGGCATGGCAAACTGGGCGTTCTCGGTCAGCACCCGCTGCGAGCCATGGAAGGAGATACCGACGCCGCCGCCCATGACGATGCCGTCGATCAGCGCGACATAGGGTTTCTTGATGCGGGCGATGCGGGCGTTCAGCCGGTATTCATCGACGAAGAAATCGACCGGAGGCTTTCCTGCGCGGCCGGCTTCGTAGATGTGGAGGATGTCGCCGCCTGCGGAAAACGCCCTGCCCTCGGCCTTGACGACGACAACGTCGACGCCGTCGTCGCGCTCCCAACTGCGCAGCGCCTTGTCCAGCGCCTTGACCATGCGGTGGGTCACGGCATTGAGCGCCTGCGGCCGCGTCAGCGTGACGACGCCGGCCCTGCCCAATCTTTCGAAGCGAATCTCGTCGCCTCCGCCAAAATCCATCGCCAGAGAATCCCTCCCCGCGCCCGCCGGGAGTGAAGTGCTAAAGCGTGGCGCATGGCCGCGTCAATGGCGGCGCCCAATCCGCTGCTTGGTCGTCGGCGTCACCCAGTGCTAATGCTGGCGCTTTGAACCGGAAGGTTGAACCATGCCTTGGTTGCCGCGCCTTGCTGTTGTGGTGGTCGGCCTGATCGCTGCGAACACTCCTCCCGTATCGGCCGAAACCGTCGACCAGCTCTATCAATCGCAGACCATCGTCACCGGCCAGGGCGAGGTCAACAGGCATATCGGTTTCAAGACCTGCCTCGATGCGGTGCTGGTTCGTGTGTCCGGCGATCAGCGGCTGCCGAAGAGAGCTGAGATGGCGGCGCTGCGCGACAAGGCCGGCAGCTTCGTTGCCGAATTCCGCTATCATGATCGTCTCGAAGGCATTCCGGTCCATGACGAACAGGGCACCCACGACCGACCGCACGATCTCACCTGCCTTTATAAGCCCGAAGTGATAGATCCCGTGCTTGCCGGGCTTGGCAGCAAGCCATGGCTTGCCGAGCGGCCACGCTTGGCGATTTTCCTCACCGCGGAGCAAGGCGCGAGACATTTCGCGCTGACCGCGGACGATCAGCGCGGAGCGGCGATGCGCGAATCCTTTGCCAATGCCACCGGTCCACTGGTCATGCGGATTGTGTTTCCCGCAGCGTCGCAGCTCTCCGCCTCAAAGCTGGACGACCGAAGCCTCAGCCATGCCGACATGGCGACATTGGACCAGCTTGCGAGGAAAGCCGGCGCCGACCAGGCGCTCGCCGGCAGCATCGTCTGGAGCGACAAGGAACTGGGCTGGATCGCCGATTGGCGGCTTGCCATGAAGGGCAAGAGCTACAAATGGCAAGTGCGCGGCGTCAGCTTCGACGAGGCATTCCGCGTCGCCATGCGGGGCGCGGCGCAGGTGTTGTCCGGCAACGGCGCGCCAGAGTAAGGTTTTGAACCAGCACTGGCACAATCGTGTCGCATTGGTCAGCGGGGAAGGCTCGTGGTAAAAGCCGCCGATCCGGAGTTTTTGCGATGAACAAATTCACCCCTGCAAAGCCTGCCGGCGCGCGCAGCGTCGACGAGATCACCGGCAGCCGGCGGCTGCGGCGCATGCGCAAGGCCGATTGGTCGCGCCGCCTTGTCCAGGAGAACCGGCTCTCGGTCGACGATCTGATCTGGCCGATCTTCGTCGTCGACGGCAGACAAGTGCGCGAACCGATCGCCGCCATGCCCGGCGTCTTCCGCCTGTCGCTCGACCTCGCCGTCAAGGAGGCCGAGCGCGCGGCCAAGCTTGGCATTCCGGCGATCGCCACTTTCCCCAATGTCGAGCTCGGCCTGCGCGATCAGACCGGTTCGCACATCCTCGATCCGGAAAACATCATCAACCGTGCCACCCGCGCCATCAAGCACGCAGTCCCGGAGATCGGCATCATCACCGACGCCGCGCTTGACCCGTTCACCTCGCATGGCCATGACGGCATCTTGCGCGAGGGCATTATCGTCAATGATGAAACGGTGGAGCAAATGACGGCGGCGGCCGTCATCCAGGCGGCGGCAGGGGCCGACATCATTGCCCCCTCGGACATGATGGACGGCCGGATCGGTGCCATCCGCGATGCGCTGGACGCCAATGGGTTTCAGGATGTAGCGATCATGTCCTATGCGACCAAGTTCGCATCCGCCTTTTACGGCCCCTATCGTGAGGCGGTCGGCACCGCCGGCCTGCTCAAGGGCGACAAGAAGACCTATTACATCGACCACGCCAATTCCGACGAAGCGGTGCGCGAGGCCGAGCAGGATCTCGCCGAGGGCGCCGACATGCTGATGGTCAAGCCCGGCCTGCCCTATCTCGACATCATCCGGCGGCTGAAGGACGAGTTGCAGATGCCGACCTTCGCCTATCAGGTCTCGGGCGAATATTCGATGATCAAGGCCGCCGCCGCCAATGGCTGGATCGATGGCGAAAAGGCGATGCTGGAATCGCTGCTCGCCTTCAAGCGCGCCGGCTGCGACGGCATCCTGACCTATTTCGCGCCTGAAGTGGCGGCGATGCTGAGGGGGTGATGCGCCTTTGTAGCGTCTACATCGAGTAGCGCTCCTTCGTCCAAAACGCGACATGGCCGCCGCAGGACAATCGCTTCAGGCTTACGCTGCCCCTCATTGCCCTGCCGGGCATTTCTCCCCGTAAAGTGACCGGGAGAAAGACGCGTTCGCAAAAGATTTCGCCAATCTCCAGCGTTGCAAAGCATCGCCGACGTTGCGGCCAGCCCCTTCGCCCCGTCACTATGCGGGGAGAAGCTGCCGGCAGGCGGATGAGGGGCGGCGCCGACATTGAGATTGGTTATTCCAACATGATTTGGAAGTGATCGCCCCACCGGCGATTCAAAATACCGCTTGCAAAATGCAATCAGTTAAGCTACCCCGATGACTGCTTGCATCTCACAATTGGTTATCGAGGAGGCTCTCATGTCCAAACTTCGCGTCAGCGCTTTCACCCTGTCGATCGACGGCTTCGGCGCCGGTCCCCACCAAGACCTGAAGAATCCGCTGGGTATTGGCGGGGAAGCCCTGCACGAATGGATGTTCGGCACCCGCACCTTCCGCACGATGGTCCTCGGCAAGGATGGCGGGACCACGGACACTGACGAGGCGTTCGCGGCACGCAGCTTCGAAAATGTCGGCGCATGGATCCTCGGCCGCAACATGTTTGGGCCGATCCGCGGCGAATGGCCGGATGACAGGTGGAAAGGCTGGTGGGGTGACAACCCACCCTACCATGTGCCGGTCTTCGTGCTCACGCACCATCCACGTGATCCCATTGTCATGGAGGGCGGCACGACCTTCTATTTCGTGACCGACGGCATCCACTCAGCGCTGCAAAAGGCGAAAGCAGCGGCTGACGGCAAGGACGTACGGCTCGGCGGCGGCGTCGCCACGATCCGGCAATATCTCCAGGAAAAGCTCATCGACGAAATGCATCTGGCGATCTCACCGGTCCTGCTAGGCGCCGGCGAGAGCCTTTTTGCCGGCATCGATATGCCCAAGCTCGGCTATCGCTGCAGCGAGCAGGTCGCGACGCCGAAGGCCACGCATGTCATCATCGAGCGCACCTAGCTTGTTGCAGGGCGCCGCCACGGAGGCAGCGCCCTCCTGCCGCTTTAGTCAGTACTTCTCCGGCACATACAGTTCGCGCGGCAGTACCTGGCGCTCGTATTCGGGATTGAAGACGCGCTCCGGCAGCGTGATCTCCTCGTGCGGCACCTCCTCATAGGGCATTTGCTTGAGGAGATGGTCAATGCAGTTCAGCCGTGCCCGCTTCTTGTCGTTGCCCTCGACGATGAACCACGGGGCTTCCGGGATATTGGTGCGGGCGAAGGTCTCTTCCTTGGCCTTGGTGTACTGCTCCCAGCGCACGCGCGACTGGAGGTCCATCGGTGATAGTTTCCATTGCTTCATCGGGTCGTGGATGCGCATCAAAAAGCGCATCTGCTGCTCCTCGTCGGTGATCGAAAACCAGTATTTGACGAGCGTAATGCCTGAGCGGACCAGCATGCGTTCGAAATCCGGAACGTCGCGGAAGAACTCCTCGACCTGATCCGGCTGGGCAAAGCCCATTACCCGCTCGACGCCCGAGCGGTTGTACCAGGAGTGGTCGAACAGCACGATCTCGCCGCCGGCCGGCAGATGCGGAACGTAGCGCTGGAAATACCATTGCGACTTCTCGCGCTCGGTCGGCGCCGGAAGTGCTGCGACGCGGCAGATGCGCGGATTAAGCCTCTGGGTGATGCGCTTGATAACGCCACCCTTGCCCGCCGAGTCGCGGCCCTCGAAGACCACGACGAGCTTCTTCTTGTGATAGGCGACCCAGGATTGCAGCTTGATCAATTCGGATTGCAACGTGATGAGATCGCGAAAATACTGCAGGCGGTCGATCGATGGCGGATGCGCATTCTTGTAGATCTTGGCGATCTCCATCGACAGCGCCGGCTCCGAGATTTCCAGCTCATAGTCTTCATCGAGCGTGTCGGCGAGTTCCGCTTCCAGCCAGTCCCTGGCCGGGGAATTCTGTTTTATCTCGGTCATTTGCGCTGCTCCGCTTACAGGCCTTGCCGGCCGCTGTCAGGCGCTCTGCCGCCCGGCCCGGCGGCCGGAAATCGAAGCGCTGGACCGATGTTAGTATAGGCCGGCAATGACGGTTTTATTGCAGCCACTACTGCGCTGGCTGTGCGTTCAATCCGGAAGATGTGATCGATGTTGCCCTGTAACACGGGGCGACAAGCGGAACGAATTATCCTACAAATGCCCGGTTCATTCAGGGCTGTCGTTTGCAACGCCCTTTCCCGATAAATCGTGAGGATACGACATGGAATACCGCACTCTCGGCCGTTCCGGGCTGAAGGTTTCGACGCTGACAATGGGCACCATGACGTTCGGCGGCGGCGGCGCGTTTTCGGCGGTCGGCAAGACCGATCTCGACGAGGCGCGCCGGATGATCGACCTTTGCATCGATGCCGGCGTCAATGTCATCGACACCGCCAACGTCTATTCGAACGGGGTGTCGGAAGAGATCATCGGCGAGGCGCTCGGCGGCAAGCGCAAGGGCGACGTGTTGATCGCCTCCAAGGCGCGCATGCGGATCGGCAAAGGCCCCAATGATGAAGGCCTGTCGCGCTACCATTTGGTCCGCGAATGCGAAAGGAGCCTTAAGCGGCTCAGGACGGATGTCATCGACATCTATTTCCTCCACGAGTGGGATGGCCTGACACCGCTTGAGGAAACCATCGCCGCGCTCGACACGCTGGTCGCGCAGGGCAAGGTCCGTTATGTCGGCTGCTCCAATTATTCCGGCTGGCAAGTTATGAAGGGGCTGGGGATCAGCGACCGTCATCACCAGCCGCGCTTCGTCACACAGCAGATCCATTACACGCTGGAAGCGCGCGAGGCCGAATATGAATTGTTGCCGATCTCGGTCGACCAGGGGCTCGGCGTGCTGGTCTGGAGCCCGCTTGCCGGCGGGTTGCTGTCCGGCAAATACCACCGTGACCAGCCGACTGCCCGCCAGCTCAGTGGCTGGTCGGAACCGCCGATCCGCGACGAGGACCGGCTGTGGCGGATCGTCGACGTGCTGATCGATATCGGCAAGAACCACGGCGTGTCGGCGGCGCAGGTGGCGCTTGCCTGGCTGCTTGGCCGGCCCGCCGTCAGTTCGCTGGTGATCGGCGGACGAACCGAAGCGCATTTCAAGGACAATATCGCCGCTGCAAGCCTGGTGCTCGGCGACGAGGAGCGCACACGCCTCGACGTGGTCAGCAGGCCGCCCGTGCTCTATCCCTACTGGCACCAGCAATTCACGGCAAAGGACCGGTTCGGGCCCGCCGATCTCGTCCTCGACCGGGACGGCGCCTGAAAAAACGCCCTGAAGCGGGGCTCGCCGGACTGCGCCGAGATATGGAGCCTATCGTGCCTTGCGGTGTTGTGTTTGCGGCCCAATGCTCCTAGGCAAAGGCCAAGCACAATGAAAGGAAACGATATGGCACGAGCACCGAACTACGGTCAGGAACGCAAGGAACGCGACCGGCAGAAGGCTGCCAAGAAGGCGGAAAAGCAGGCTGCCAAGGTCGCGGCCAAGGAGCGCTCGAAGCCCGAGGGCGAAAGCGAGCCCCAGACCAACACCGAAACGGCCGAGGGATGATATCAGGCCTGTCAGGCGGTCCGGGCCTCGGTCAAATCCCGCTATGCCTCAGGCGGGCGCCTTGTCGCTGACGAAGACGTTCACTTCACGAGCGGCGGCAATGAAGGCCCGTCTTGCGTTCATGGCCGGCTTGTCGCCGGCCAGCGCATCATGACAGGCTTGCAACGCTTCGCGGTGCTTGGGGCTGCGCTTGCCGGGCCAATTGTTGAGGAGGTAGTCGGAAGCCTCGCGGGCCGTACGCAAGAGCTGATTGCTTCCCGCCGCGCCCTTGACGGTCACGGGTGTGTCAAATCGGTTGTTTTCCATCGCCGCTCTTACGCCATCGGCATTTGCGAAGCGAGGCCGAAAGTAGCTTTCTTCGCTCATCTGCCCTTTTTCGTCATCAATGGCCGTGGATCCGAACTCAAGCGACGACGGCAAATCCCCTGGCGCGGAGGCCGCGCCGGTCGTTGCGCAGCGAGGTCACCAGCCGGTCGCGGCTGCCGATGATATGGGCTGAAAGCAGGCGGGCGGCGCTATCGGCATCGCCGGCCCGCACCGCCGACAGAATGGCATGGTGTTCGGCCCAGGCACGGCCGAGCGCTGCCTCGTCGCGAACCTCGAGCCAGCGGGCGCGCGACAGGCGGGTCATCGCGTCGCGAACCGCTCTGAACAGGAACTCGTTGCCGGATAGACGCGCCAACTCGATATGAAAATCCATGCCGACGCGATGCCATTCCTCGCGCGGCGTCTTGTCGTCGCAAGAATCGAGCATCGCCTCGATGATTTCGACGGCACTTCTGTCCTGCAAGGTGCAAGTTAGTCTGAGTGCCGCGACCTCGACCGCCTCGCGATAGACGGCGATCTGCTCGAGTTCAGCAAGATTGATGGGCGAGACCGTCCAGCCGCGGCCGTCGCGGCAGATCAGGCCTTCGGTCTCGAGCCGCAGCAATGCCGCCCTGACCGGCGTGCGCGAGGCGCCGAAGCGGCTTTCGACCCAGCGCTCCGTCAGCCGCTCGCCGGGACCGATCTCGAGCCCGAGGATCATCTCGCGAAGCCGCTTTTCGACGTTCTGCATCTGCGACATTGGCGTTCCGTTTAGGTCATTTGTTCCGGCAATCGGGTCACTGGCCAGCGTTGGCCGATCACGCCGGCCTTTGTCGATCATGTTTGAGAGGCCCGCATTGACAGCGACGGGGCTTGCGTTCATGACAGATACCAGCTTGGTATCCCAAATCGGTATCCGCAGCAAGTTTTATGCAGGCTGGCCGGACAGGACATGACATGTCGCAAGACGCCACCCTCGCCACGCACAACGTCCACTGGCGTCGCAATCTCGCCGTGTGTTTTGCCGGCTCGTTCAGCACGCTTGTAGCGATGACGCTGCTGTTGCCCTTCCTGCCGCTTTACGTCGAGCAGTTGGGCGCCGAGGGCCACGCGGCGATCGTCCAGTGGTCGGGCATTGCTTACGGCGCCACCTTCCTTGCTGCCGCGCTGGTCGCGCCCTTGTGGGGGCGGCTAGGCGACCGCTACGGCCGCAAACTGATGCTGGTGCGCGCCAGTTTCGGCATGGCGCTGTGCATGTCGCTGACCGGCATGGTGCAGACCGTCTGGCAATTGGTGCTCTTGCGCCTGCTGATCGGCTTTGCCGGCGGCTATTCTTCGGGCTCGACCATCCTGGTTGCCATGCAGACGCCGAAGGATCGCTCCGGCTGGGCGCTGGGCGTGCTGTCGGCCGGAATCACGGCCGGTGCCCTGGTCGGTCCGCTACTCGGCGGCGCGCTGCCGCCGCTGATTGGCATCCGGGCCACATTCCTGCTCGCCGGCGGCGTCATTTTCCTGGCCTTTCTGGCAACCACCTTGCTGATCAAGGAGGCCCCTCGCCCGGTTGCCGCCAAGGCCGCGTCAGAAGAAAAGGCGAAAGGCGGCTGGTCGCAGATTCCCGACAAGCGCCCCGTCGTCGCCATGCTGGCGACAGGCATGCTGTTGAGTTTCGCCACCATGTCGATCGAGCCGATCATCACCGTCTATGTCCAACAGCTCATCGAAGATCAGAGCCAGGTCACGCTTGTCTCCGGCATCGTCATGTCGGCGGCAGCGCTCGGCGCCATCCTGTCGGCGTCGCGGCTCGGCAAGCTCGCCGACCGTATCGGCCACTGGAACGTCATCGTTGCCTCACTCGCAGTCTCGGCGCTGCTCTTGATTCCGCAGGCCTTCGCCACGCAAGGCTGGCAGCTCGTCGGCCTGCGTTTCCTGATGGGCCTGGCGCTTGGCGGTCTTTTGCCCTGCATCACCAGCGTCATCCGCCACAATGTGCCCGACGGCGTCGGCGGCAATGTGCTGGGCTTGTCGATCTCGGCGCAATATGTCGGGCAGGTCGCCGGGCCGTTGCTCGGCGGCTTCGCCGGTGGCCATTTCGGTATGCGCTCGGTGTTTCTCGGCACATCCGTTCTGATGGCGGGCGGAGCGGCCTATAACTGGCTGGTCCAGTCGCGCCGCGAACGCGACATGCTGGCGGAAGCCGGCAAATCCTGACACGGTTCGCGGCACTATCTCAGGCGGTCGCCAGGAATCACGGAGGCGTGGAAATGAGCACGGATGAACACGCGGCAGGCGGCCGCATTCTGGTTCTTGCCGGCGGCCTATGCGGCGCAACCGGCGTGGCGCTTTCGGCGGCGGCGGCGCATCTCGGCGGCGCTTTCGTCGGTACGGCCGCGTCCTTCCTGCTCATGCATGCGCCGGTCTTCCTTGTCGTCGGGCTGCTCGGTGGAAATAGCATCCTGCAAACCGGAAGCCTCATCCTTCTCGTCGGGCTTCTGCTGTTCTCGGGAGATCTTCTGGCCCGCGACTTCCTTGGCTCGCGGCTGTTCCCGATGTCGGCGCCGATCGGCGGCACGTTGCTCATCGGCGGCTGGCTGGTGATGGCCGCCTCGGCGCTGGTAGGCCCGCGCCGCCATTGATGCGGCAACCAATGGCGGCCGCTGCTCTTTCGCCAGCCGCCCTCGATCCACGAGCTCTGTCTTGCCAGCTCAGTCTCGCGGACCTTCGGGCCGGACTTGGCCGTCGCGTTTGGTCGTCTTGACTACACGCCGTCGCTCCGGCCGTTCGGTGGCCGGCGATATGCCCCAATAATTGCGATAGATGTCTTCGAACAGATGCTTGATCGGGTGCATGGCTTAATCTCCTTTTTGAATCGATCCAATCAGCGGGCACAAAAAATAGGCCGCCGATCAGCTCCGCTTGCGTCCTACGAGGAAACGCAGGTCGCGAATCCACGGACCGGTCCTGTCGCGCCCCTTACGGGCCTCCGCGCTCGAGCGGATGATCCAGTCGTTCCGGTAAATGTCCTCGAACAGATAATTGACGGGGTGCATGGCACTCTCCTCTTGTATCGATCCAACCCGCAGCCGGAAAAACGCTCTTGGATCGATTCAAAGGATAGGCATCGCGCCATAGATGTCAAGCAAAAATTTGAATCGATCCAACGAAGGTGTTAGGTAATTAGCGATACTGTTGGACAGGAGTCCTGGAGACAAACAAATGGCATCACTCACCGAAGGCGGCAGGAGACCCATCCGGCTGGCGGACATCGCCAAAGCCGCGGGCGTATCGCACGGCACTGCCTCCAATGTCTTCAGCCGTCCCGAAATCGTGCGCGAGGAAGTCCGCGAGCGGGTCAAGGCGGCGGCCGACGCGCTGGGCTACGCCGGCCCGGATCCCAAGGGCCGCCTGCTGCGCGCCGGCAAGGTCAATGCAATCGGCGTCGCCACAACCGAGCCGCTGTCCTATTTCTTCGACGACCCCTTTGCCCGCGTGATGATGGCCGGCATCTCGGAAGCCTGCGACGCCACCGGCGCGGGAATAGCCCTCGTGTCGGCTGGCAACGAGGAAAAACTTGCCTGGAATATCCAGAGCGCCCTCGTCGACGGCTTCATCCTGTTCTGCATCGAGGGCGGTCCGCGTCTCGTTGAGCTGACGCGCGAACGAAAGCTCCCCTTCGTCGCGCTCGAGCTCGGCTCGCAGGACGACACGGTCTCCGCGATCAGTATCGACAATGTTGCCGGCGGCCGGCTCGCGGCGCGCCATCTGGCGGAACTTGGACATCGCCGCTTCGCGGTGTTGTCGCTGGCCTTCGCCGACGACAGCACCGGTCTTGTCTCGCCCGAGCAGGTCCGGACGGCAACCTATACCGGAACCCGTGACCGCCTCCTCGGCTATTTCGAAGAGCTTTCCCGGTTCGGTGTCGATACCGCCAAGGTGCCGGTCTACGAGACCGAAAACGACAAGGCGAGCACAAGGGCTGGTCTCGAAACCATCTTCGCCTCGGCGGAACCGCCGACCGCCATCCTGGCGATGTCGGACCGGATCGCAATGGTGGCATTGGAATGGCTCAACGCACGGGGCATCGCGGTTCCCCGCGATGTTTCCGTCGTCGGCTTCGACGGCGTGCCTGAAGCCGCAATTTGCGAGCCTCCGCTCACCACCATCGCCCAGCCGATCGCCGAGATCGGCCGCCGGGCGGCGCGAAGAATCCTCGACTTCGACGGCACGGTGCGGCGAGAAACGCTCGACGTCGAACTTGTCGTCAGGGCATCGTCCGGACCGCCGCCGAGCATAGCTTGAGGCCGGCAGATCGACCGTCCAGGTCTATCGGTTCGCTTGTGCGGCCATCGGCCCGATTTCAAAAGACGAGCGGGCCGCCTCGTTGCGGACCGGCTTGCCCTTGCCGGACCAGCCGATGGCGGACAGCCACTCCAGATAGAAGGCGAGCGCGAACTGCATGGCAATGCCGGCGGCGAGCAGCAGACTGTCATAGGCAATGCCGCCCGGGTTGATCAGCTTCATCACCTGCGCCGCCATGGCAATCACCGTGCCGGCAATGAAAACCGGCAGCGAGCGTTTGCCCAATATGGCGAGCGGATTGTCGCGGCCGGTGCGGAACAGGTTCGAGACGAAAGGCAAGGCGACGACCAGATAGCTCATCGCCAGGATGTGCAGCAGCCGCGGCAACGACAGGAACGTCTTGTCGAAACCGGTCAGCACCACCGGCAGGTCGAGCCACGACACATGCCCCCACAACGGGCTGTGCACCCAGACGAGCGCCGTCAGCACATAGGCGGCCGCCGCGCCGACCAGCCAGCGATTGACCGGGATGGTGCCGCCGCGCCGCACATGCAACACGCTGGCCATGCCGATATTGAACAGCAATTGCCATGACAGCGGATTGAGGAACCAAAACCCGGGCTCCGGGTAATTCGGCGGCGCGATCTGGTAGATTCCGGCGACCAGCCAAAGCGCTGCGGATGCGGCAAGCGCCGCCAGTGGCCGATAGCTGATGAACAGCAGGAAGGCCGGCGCCATCAACAGCAGCGCCGCATAGACCGGCAGTATGTTGTTGTAACCGAGCTGATGGCCGAGTGTGACGATACCGACCAGGACTTGTGGTGGGTTCCTGACGAGCGGCTCGATGTTGATCAGGGTCAGAAGGTCCGGCCGTCTCGCAAACACCGCCGCTGCGCAGAAGATAGCCATGACCACCATCGTCGTGACGATGTGGGTGACATAGAGCACGCCGGCGCGGCGCCACATCTTCAGCGTTGCAACCAGCCGGTTTCCTGGCTGGAATTTGGTGCCGTAGGCAAGAGCGACGGACATGCCGGAGATCAGCACGAAGGCCTCGGCCGCATCCGAAAACCCGAAATTCTTGTAGGTGAGGGTTTCGAAAACGGTGCCCGGCACATGGTCGATGAATATGGTCAGGAGGGCGAGAGCCCGGAACACGTCAATACGCGTATCGCGTCCCGGCGAAACTGGCATGGTCATCGATAAAAGGCCTTAAAGCTGGTTGTTGATGCTCGGCAATGCGACCACCCGGCGCACACTGCTTCGATCCCTCCCGCGGGGATTATATCGGCAAAGAAACGGACTGAAATGCGCCCGGTTCAATCAACTTTCGCGGAGCTTGAAAATATTCCGTTTTGAAGCCGGCAAATTAATGAAAGTAACGCGAAATCAAAAGGATGTGGCTATGGCCGAGGAGAGCCTCGAAGCCGGTATTTTGCAGGAAAATTCAGGCTTTTTCTACCGGCTCCTTAGACCCGCCAATTTACCCGGTGACTGGCTGTTCCTGTTGCATGGATCGGGTGTAGACGAGACGACCTTGCTGCCGCTTGGTCGGCAAATCGCGCCGCACGCGGCACTGGTTGCGGTCCGTGGCCGCATTCCTCAGGAGGACGGGTTCCGTTGGTTTACGCGAATCACCCCGACGCGTTTCGAACAGGCCAGCATCCGTGCTGAGGCGGACGCATTCGCGGGCTTCGTCGACGGCATCGCGAAGCGCCGCCGCTTCGATCTCAGCCGCGCGACCTTTCTCGGTTATTCGAACGGCGCCAACCTTGTCTCAAGCGTCATGCTGCTGCATCCAGGCCTGATCCAGCGCGCCGCATTGCTGCGTCCGATGCCGGTGCTCGACTCGGTGCCGCCGACCGACCTGTCGAAGGCGCGGGCGTTGATCATCGCCGGCGCCGCCGACCTGACCTACGCGCCTTTTGCGCCGGTGTTGGCTGCTCTACTGACCTCGCATGGCGCCAAGGTCGAGGCCCACACCATTGCCTCTGGCCATGAAATCGGCGATCCGGACGCCGAGATCGTCAGGCAATGGCTGGCGGATCCTGCAGTCGCCGTTGCAGCGTCAGATCGATGAGCCTCGAGGCTACCCTCGCCCCATGCGGTTCCAGGCGTCCAGCCCGGCGATCTTGTAGGCTTCGGCCAGCGTCGGATAGTTGAAGGTGTTGTTGACGAAGAAGTCGACAGTGCCGCCGAGATTGATCACCGCCTGACCGATGTGGATGAGCTCGGTCGCGCCCTCGCCGACAATATGGGCGCCGAGCAGACGGCGTGTTTCGATCGAGAACAGAAGCTTCAGGAAGCCGGTGTTGACGCCCATTATGTGGCCGCGCGATGTCTCGCGAAACCGCGCCACGCCGACCTCGTAGGCAGCACCACTCTCGCGCACCTGCTCCTCGGATTGGCCGACGGTGGAGATTTCCGGCACGGCGTAGATGCCATAGGGAAAGGTTTCGGGCGGCGGCGGCAAGGGCACGCCGAAGGCATGGCAGGCGGCCACCCTGCCCTGCTCCATCGAGGTCGAAGCCAGGCTCGGGAAGCCGATGACATCGCCGGCGGCATAGATGTTGGGCGCGCTGGTCTGGAAGGTGTGCGGATCGACCTTGATGCGGCCCCTGGGATCGGCCTCGATGCCGACCGCTTCCAACCCCAGGCTGCCGACATTGCCGGTACGCCCTGCAGCGTAGAGCACGATCTCGGAACGGATGGTGCGGCCGTCGGCCAGCGTCACCTCGGCGCAATCGGGTTTCGAGGCGATCTCCTTGACGGCACTGCCTAATCTGATCGTCATGCCGCGATCGCGCATCTGATGGATGAAGTCGTCGACGATCTCGCGGTCGACGAAATCCAACATTGTGTTGCGCGGCTCGACCAGCGTCACTGGAACGTCGAGCGCCGAAAAGATCGTCGCATATTCGACGCCGATAACGCCGGCGCCGATCACCGTCAGCGTGCGCGGCAGGCGGTCGAGTTCCAGCATCTCGTCGCTGTCGAAGATCCGTGTCTTGTCGAACGGCACGTCGCGCGGCCGGTGCGGCCGGGTGCCGACCGCGATCAGCGCATGGGCGAAGCCAACCTCGCTGTAGTCGCCGGTGTCGGTGGTCAGGCTGACCTTGTTGGGGCCGAGGAATTTTACCGCGGCGCGCGCGCTCTTGACCGTGTTGCGCATGAACTGGTGCTGCAGCACCTCGACCTCATGGTCGAGCGTCTTGTGCAGGCGCTCGACCAGATCGCCGACCGAAATATCCTGCTTGACCCGGTAGCCGCGTCCATAAAAGCCGCGCTCACGCCAGCCTGAGAGGTTGAGCACCGTCTCGCGCAACGTCTTCGACGGTATGGTGCCGGTGTGCACCGACACGCCGCCGAGACGCCGGCCTCTGTCGACCACCAGCACCGATTTGCCGAGCTTGGCCGACTGCACCGCGGCGCGGCGCCCGGATGGGCCGCTGCCGATGACCAGCATGTCGTAGTCCATGTCGCCCCGTCCCCTCGGCTCGGCGCCCTTTGTTGCGCCGCAGCAAGCTAACGCTATCCGCGCCATGAATTCAACAAGTCAGACTGCACCAGGCACTCCATCACCATCTACACGGCGGCGAAAGGCTCGATCTTGATTCCGCCGCGAACCTTCACCATTTCACCAAGAAGCGGCCCCGTGCATTAACCCGGGTTCGACTACGAGGAAATGACATGAACGCTCGCGTTCTCGACGGCGAAATCATCACCAGCAGGCTCGAAGATGTCCGCGCCTATGAGGGCGTGCGCACGCGGCGCATTCTCGCCTTCGTCATCGATTATTTCATCGTCGCGCTGCTCACCATTCCATTCGCGATCCTGGTGTTCTTGTTGGGGCTGTTGACGCTCGGCCTCGGCTGGATGCTGTTTTCCATTCTCGTGCCGGCCGTCGCCATCCTCTACATCTGGAATACGCTCGGCAGTAAAGACCAGGCCACCACCGGCATGAAGATGATGGGCATCCGGCTCGACCGGCTCGACGGCAGCCCCATCGACGGGCTGACCGCCGTTGTGCATTCGGTGCTGTTTTGGGCCGGCAATGTCATCCTCTCGCCGCTGGTCCTGCTGGTGAGCCTGTTTTCCGATCGCAAGCGCACGCTGCACGACCTGCTGCTCGGCACCGTCGTCAGCCGCAGCGGCCGCTGAGCAGACTTTTGAAGCGCGGCCGCAGCCTTTGCGCACAAATGTGAAGACATCCAATTACCCAGGCTTTCACAATCCTGTTGAATTTTTCGGCGTCCGCGCCAAAGGTAGAACGATTCGCAGGAGTGTTTCCAAGGCTCGATGACGCAGCACCCGACCCAGTCGCCGCAGTTCTTTCTGACCGCGCCCTCGCCGTGTCCCTATCTCGAGGGCCAGTTCGAGCGAAAGGTGTTCACACACCTGGTCGGCGACAAGGCCCCGGAGATGAACGATCTGTTGACGCAGGGCGGGTTCAGGCGGTCGCAGAACATCGCCTACAGGCCGGCTTGCGAGACCTGCCGCGCCTGTGTGTCGGTGCGCATCCTGGCGCAGGAATTCACCGCCAGCCGCAACATGAAACGGGTCATACAGCATAATTCGGATCTGGTCGGCGCCATGCACGACGCCGAACCCTCCACCGAACAGTATTCCCTGTTCCGCAGCTATCTCGACGCCCGCCATCGCCGTGGCGGCATGTCCGATATGACCGTGCTCGACTACGCCATGATGGTCGAGGATACCCATGTAGACACAAAGGTCATCGAATACCGTCGCCGCGGACCCGACAGCTTCATCACCGGCAAGGGCCAGGGCGAGCTGATCGCCGTGGCGCTTACCGACAAGATGGCCGATGGCCTGTCGATGGTCTATTCCTACTTCAACCCGGATTTCGAGGACCGTTCGCTCGGCACCTTCATGATCCTCGACCACATCGCCCGCGCCAGGGCGATGGGCCTGCCCCATGTCTACCTAGGCTACTGGGTCAACGGCTCGCGCAAGATGAATTATAAGATGCGCTTCCAGCCGCAGGAGCATCTCGGCCCGAAAGGCTGGGAACGCTACAATCACGAAGCGGTTTCGCGCTGATTCCTGCTTTCGGTATTCACTCTTAAATTGTTTCGACGAGGATGCCGCTGGGTTTCTGGCCGATTGGCTGGAAGCCCGGGCGGGTCAATTTTGCGCCTCCAAGCCCATCGCGAGAATTGCCGCATGTCTTCTCACAACGACCACCAGAGAGGCCTTCTGATCACCGCCATCGGTGGGCTGACGCTGACCGTCGACATTCCGCTGATCCGGCTCGCCGACGGCGAGGCATGGACGATCCTGCTGTTGCGCACCGGCACGACCTTCGTCGCCACGCTGATCATCTGGGCCGTCTGGCGTTCGCTGAGCGCAAAGGCACCGCAGCTTGTGCCGGGCTGGTCAGGGCTCATCGTTGCCGGCCTCTACGGGCTCGGCTCGATCGCCTTCATCACCGGCGTCTACAACACCTCGACCGCCAACCTCGTTTTCATCCTGGCCTTCACAACCATGTTCGCGGCCCTTTTGTCATGGCTGTTCCTGAAGGAGAGGCCACGGCCGCTGACGCTTGCCGCGCTGGCATTGATGATCGTCGGCGTCACGATCATTGTCGGCGATTCCGTTGGAACCGGACATCTCTTCGGCGACTTGATGGCGCTATGCTCGGCTTTCATGATCGCCGCGGCCATCACCATCTCGCGCGCCAGCGGCAAGGATATGGGTTTCACGGCGCTGATCGGAGTGGTCCTGCCGCTGGCCGTCGCCGCCCTGATGGTTTCCAAGGTGGGTTTTCACGTCAACGCACCCTGGTGGATCATCTTCAACGGTGCCGTCATCATGCCGATCTCGTTCTTTTGCCTCGCCAACGGCCCGAAATACATCTCCGGGCCGGAAGTGGCGATGTTCTACCTGCTCGAAACCGTGCTGGCGCCGGTCTGGGTGTGGATGATCTTCGCCGAAACACCGTCGCGCAATAGCCTGATCGGGGGCGCGATCCTCATCGTCACCTTGATCGGCCATTCGCTCTGGCAGTTGCACGAGGGGCGCAAGCGCCGCGCCATGTTCGCCGTCAGTCACCCGGCCTGATTCTTTTTCGCGGCGGCGCGTTCGGCGACAATTTCGATCTGCGGCGGTGCGTCATCCTGCTCCGCCGGTTCGGCGGCAGCGAGTTCATCGGTCAGTTCCACCTCGCGCAGCCACTCGCGCCAGATTGCGACCAGCAGCGCCATCAGCACCGGGCCGATGAACAGGCCGAGAAAGCCCATCGTCTTGACTCCGCCGATCAGGCCGAAAAAGGTTGGCAGGAAGGGCAGCTTTATCGGCCCGCCGACCAGCTTCGGGCGCAATGTCTTGTCGACGATGAAGAGTTCGACCGCGCCCCAGATGAACAGTGCCAGCCCGGCCATCGGCGAGCCGCTGGCCGCGAGATAGATCGAGACAAGCGTGAAGGACAGCGGCGCGCCGCCGGGGATCAGCGCCATGATGCCGGTCAGCGCGCCGAGCGTCACCGGCGACGGCACCCCGGCCAACCAGTAAGCGATACCCAGCACCAGCCCTTCGCCGATGGCGATAACGGTCATGCCGGTCACCGTCGAGGAGATCGTCGCCGGCACCACGCGTGAAATCCGTTCCCATCTGGCCGGCAGGATGCGTTCGCCGAGGCGATCGACCTGTCCAGCGAAATGCTCGCCGTCGCGATAGGCGAAGAACAGCGCGATCATCATGAACAGCAGCGTCAGCAAAAGGCCGAAGGCGCTGCCGCCGGCGGCAAGCACGCCGCGATAGATGCTGCCGATATTGGCGCCGCTGATCAGCTGGATCAGTTCGCCGATACCGCCGGGGTGGCCAACGTTGACCGTCCATTGTTCATTGAGCCATTCGCCCACCACGGGCATGGTGGCGATCCAGTGCGGCGTCGGCGCACCATAGCGATTGGTCTCGATGGCCCAGCTGACCCATTCGCGCACCTCATTGATGGCGTAGGTGCCGGCAAGCGCGATCGGCACCACCAGGAAGGTCAGGATGAACAAGATCGCAAGCGTCGCGGCGATGGTGCGGTTGCCGCCGACGCCAGCGAGCAACCGCCGATAGAGCGGCCAACTGGCGAAAGCGATCACCAGGGCGGCAAGGACCGGGAACAGGAAGCCGTGGAAGAAATAAACGCCAGCGGCGACGATCAGCACCAGGAGCCAGCGCGCCGCCGACAGCGGCGGAATGACAGCGGCCCTGAGCGGCGTCGACAGGCCAAACAGGCGCTGCTGCCGCTCCGGCTTCTGTATCCCGACTTCCTTCAAGCGCCCAACTCTCCCTGGCCCATCGCATCGCTTATGCACTGATATAGTGCAGCAATCGTGACGACATTCCAAATGTTTGGGTGGAGCTGCTAATCTCCCCCCTTGAGGAGAGATGTCGCCGAAGGCGACAGAGGGGGTCGGGTCGTCCTGACGCTACCCTTACCACGAACAAAGGAGGCTGGCGCTTCATGCGCGGGGACCCCCTCTGGCCTGCCGGCCATCTCCCCCTCAAGGGGGGAGATTACCGCTTCACCCGAACTTGCCAGTTCTCGGGAAACCCTTCGGCACCATGCGACCGGCCGAGGCGCGGGCACCGATCCATTCGGCAAGCTCGTCACGCGATTTGGTGAAGGTGCGGTCTGCCGAATCCTGCCAGGACAGGCCACTTGCGAGCGTGAAGGTCTTGAGGTCGAGGACACCGCCATCCTTGTACTTCTGCAGGCGCACGCCCTTGCCGCGCCCCATCTCCGGGATCTCGGCCAGCGGGAACACCAGCATCTTGCGGTTCTCGCCGACAATGGCGAGATGGTCGCCGGCGACGCTCACGCAGCGCTGGGCCTCGTCGGGCGCCTTGACGTTCATCACCTGCTTGCCCTTGCGGGTGTTGGCGACGACTTCTTCTTCCGGCACGATGAAACCGTTGCCGTCATGCGACACCAGCAGCAGCTTGCGCTTTGGATCATGGACGAAGGCGGTGACGATATCCTGGTCGTTGTCCATGTCGACGATGATGCGGATCGGCTCGCCATGGCCACGCCCACCCGGAAGCCGGTCGGCGCCGATCGTGTAGAACTTGCCGCCGGTGGTGAACACCAACACCTTGTCGGTCGTCTGGGCGTGGAAGGCGAGCTTGAGGCTGTCGCCTTCCTTGAAGGTCAGGGCCGAGTGGTCGGTCAGATGACCTTTCATGGCCCTCAGCCAGCCCTTTTCCGACACGACGACGGTGACCGGCTCGCGCTCGATCATGGCGTGGGCGATATCGGTCAGGTCATGCTCGGGTGCGTCGGCGAACTCGGTGCGGCGCTTGCCGATCTCGGTCTCGGGCCCGTATTTCTGGCGAACGTTGGCGACTTCCCACTTGATCGTCGCCCATTGCTTGGCGTCGGACGCAAGCAGTGCCTCGATCTGCTTCTTCTCGCCGGTCAGGCCATTGAATTCCTCGCGGATTTCGAATTCCTCGAGCTTGCGCAGCGCTCTCAGCCGCATGTTGAGGATGGCTTCAGCCTGGGTGTCGGTGAGTGACCAGCGCGCCATCATCACTTGCTTGGGCTCGTCCTCCTCGCGGATGATCCTGATCACCTCGTCGATGTTGAGGTAGGCGATCAAATAGCCGGCGAGGATCTCCAGCCGCCTTTCGATCTCGCCGAGACGGTGCTTGGAGCGGCGGATCAGGACGTCGCGGCGGTGCTCCAGCCATTCCTTGAGCACGCCTTTCAGCGACAGCACGTTCGGCACCTTGCCGCGCGACAACACGTTCATGTTGAGCGGAAAGCGGCTTTCGAGCTCGGTCAGCTTGAACAGCGATTCCATCATGATGCCGGGATCGACCGAGCGGCTCTTCGGCACCAGCACAACGCGGATGTCCTCGGCGCTCTCGTCGCGGATATCCTCGAGCAGCGGCAGCTTGCGCGCCATCAAGAGCTCGGCGATCTTTTCGATCAGCCTGGCTTTCTGGACGCCGTAGGGGATTTCGGTGACGACTATGTTCCAGGTGCCCCTGCCCTGGTCCTCCTGGCTCCATTTCGCCCTGACGCGGAAACCACCGCGGCCGCTCTCATAGGCTTCGAGGATCGAGGCGCGGCTGTCGACGATGATGCCGCCGGTCGGAAAGTCCGGCCCCTGGACGAAATCCATCAGCTTGGTGACGGGCGCATCCGGGTGATCGATCAGGTGAAGCGCGGCGTCGCAGAGCTCGGCCGCATTGTGCGGCGGGATCGAGGTCGCCATGCCGACGGCGATGCCGGACGAGCCGTTGGCGAGCAGGTTCGGGAAGGCGCCGGGCAGCACCGCCGGCTCCTCGTCTTCCTCGTTGTAGGTCGGGCGGAAATCGACCGCGTCCTCGGTGATGCCTTCCAAAAGCAGCGTCGACACTTCGGTCATGCGCGCTTCGGTGTAGCGCATGGCGGCGGCGTTATCGCCGTCGATATTGCCGAAATTGCCCTGCCCGTCGACCAGCGGGTAACGCATCGAAAAATCCTGCGCCAACCGCACCAATGCGTCGTAGATCGACTGGTCGCCATGTGGATGGAACTTGCCCATCACCTCGCCGACGATGCGGGCGCATTTGGCAAAGCCCTGGTCGGGGTTAAGCCGCAGCAGGCGCATGGCATGCATGATGCGACGATGCACCGGCTTCAGCCCGTCGCGCACGTCCGGCAGTGCCCGGTGCATGATGGTCGACAGCGCGTAAGCGAGATAGCGCTCTTCCAGCGCCTTCTTCAGATCGACCGGCTCGATATTGTCGCCGCCGCCACTCTCGGGCGGCAAAAGCCTTTTTCCCATGGGCTGGCACTAGCCGAGCGGGTGATTCGCGGCAAGAGGCACCGGTATGCGTCCTCCTAAAGCGCGTCGCGTTCGACCGGCCTCATGCGACGCTTTAGGTTTGTTTTGATGCATGTCGTTATCGCAAAACTGCTGCACATTTTTGCGCGACATCCATTATGAAACAGGAATTGGAAGCGTCACGACGCCGGCCAACATCAACCCGTTACATCCTGCTTCTATCGCAAGCCTGATGGATCGGGTTTGCCTTTGGCCGCGATTTTCGATCATTGTGCCGAGGCCCGCCTTTTTCCGGTCCAGTTCGTCACCGAATGGTGACGACGCGACGATTTGAAAAGAATTTCAGGACACTCTCAGGGGAGCTCTCGATGACGATCAGACACTCGACACTTATTAAGAGACTGGCTTTTTCGACCTTTTTGCTGACGCTGCCACTGAATGCGGCATTCGCGCAGGATACCGCGGTCGCCGACCGGCTGAAGGCTGCCCTCGCCGCCCAAGGCGTCGACCTCTCCTGGACCGGAGTAACCGGCGATACTTCCAGCATGGTTCTGCAAGGCGTAGCGGTCAAACCGGCGGCCGAAAAGGAGGCGCTGAAGATCGGCGACGTCAAGCTCGAAGGTGTGACCGAAGCCAACGGCGGCTATCAAATCGCGACCGTATCGACGTCGCCGTTCGAACACAGCGAGGATGGCGTCACGCTCAATCTCAGCCCCTTCGTCATTCACGACATGACGGTTCCGGCCGAAGGCGCAACCGGTCCGCTGGGCTCGCTGATGATGTACAAATCGGCCGAGCTCGACAACATGACAGTCAAGGTCGCCGACAAGACTGCCTTCTCGATGGACGGGCTTGCCATCGCAATCACGCCGCCGGCCGACGGCAAGGCCATGGCGTTTTCCGGCACCACGGAAAAATTCGCTGCCGACCTGACACTGGTCGAAGATCCGAAGTCCAAGGAAGTCATCAACGCGCTCGGCTACCAGAACATATCAGGCAATCTTGAGATGGAAGGCACCTGGCAGCCTACCGACGGCAGGATGGACTTGTCGAAATACGAAATATCCGTCGACAATGCCGGCACGCTCGGCATGACCTTCGATCTCGGCGGCTACACGCTGGATGTCATCAAATCGATGCAGGAGATGCAGAAGAAGATGGCGTCGCAGCCGGAAGGCGCCGACAATTCGGCGCAAGGCATGGCCATGCTCGGGCTGCTGCAGCAGCTTTCGTTCAACGGCGCCTCGATCCGCTTCGACGACGATTCGCTGACCAAAAAGGTGCTCGATTATGCCGGCAAGCAGCAAGGCATGTCCGGCAAGGACATCGCCAACCAGGCCAAGGCGATCGTGCCATTCGGCATGGCGCAGCTCAACAATCCGGAACTGACGGCGCAGGTTTCGGCGGCGGTCAACAAGTTCCTCGACGATCCGCAAAGCATCGAGGTCTCGGCCGAGCCGTCGGCAGCGGTGCCGTTCGCGCTGATCATGGCGGGCGCTATGTCCAACCCGCTCGACCTGCCGAAAACGCTCGGCGTGACGGTTACGGCGAACGAAGACTGATAGAGCTTCCAAGCAAAAGCCCGGCAGCGATGCCGGGCTTTTTTATGAATCAACATCGGTTCGGAGTGTTTCCTAAACCTCTTTCTTCGTTGCCACGACGCGCAGCGACAATTCGCGAAGCTGCTGCGGGCTGGCTTCCGACGGCGCGTTCATCAATAGGTCGTAGGCCTGCTGGTTCATCGGAAACATGGTCACTTCGCGCAGGTTCCTTGCGCCGACCAGAAGCATGACGACACGGTCGATGCCGGCCGCCATGCCGCCATGCGGCGGGGCGCCATACTGGAAGGCGCGGTAAAGGCCGCCGAAGCGCTCCTCGACCGTTGCGCGGTCCAGCCCGACGGTTTCGAACGCCTTGACCATGGTTTCGGGCAGATGGTTGCGGATGCCGCCTGAGGCGATCTCGAAACCATTGCAGACCATGTCGTACTGGAACGCCTTGATGCCGAGCAGATCCTCGCCGTTAAGCGCATCGATGCCACCTTGCGGCATCGAGAACGGATTGTGCGCGAAGTCGATCTTCTTCTCCTCCTCGTTCCATTCGAAGAACGGGAAGTCGACGATCCAGCACAATTCGAAGCGGTCGCGGTCGACAAGATTGAGCTCCTCGCCGGCGCGGCTGCGCGCCGCTCCCGCGAAGGAGACGAATTTCTTCGGATCGCCGGCGACGAAGAAAGCGGCATCGCCATCGGCAAGGCCGAGTTGTTGGCGGATCGCCTCGGTGCGCTCCTCGCCGATGTTCTTGGCCAGCGGCCCGGCGCCTTCGAGCTTCTCGCCCTCCTTGCGCCAGAAGATGTAGCCCAGCCCTGGCTGGCCCTCGCCTTGCGCCCATGAGTTCATGCGGTCGCAAAAGGCGCGAGACCCGCCGGTTTTCGCTGGAATAGCCCAGACCTCGGCCTTCGGATCGTTGGCAAGGATGTTGGCGAACACCTTGAAGCCGGAATCGCGAAAATGATCCGACACGGCCTGCATTTCGATCGGGTTGCGCAGGTCCGGCTTGTCGGTGCCGTATTTGCGCATGGCGACATCATATGCGATACGCGGAAACTTCTGCGTCACCGGCTTGCCGGCGGCAAAGGTCTCGAACACCCCCCGCATCACCGGCTCCATGGTGGTGAACACGTCCTCCTGCTCGACGAAGCTCATCTCAACGTCGAGCTGGTAGAATTCACCCGGCAGACGGTCGGCGCGCGGATCCTCGTCGCGGAAGCACGGCGCAATCTGGAAGTAGCGGTCGAAGCCGGACACCATGATCAGCTGCTTGTACTGCTGCGGTGCCTGCGGCAGCGCGTAGAAAGTGCCGGGGTGAATGCGCGACGGCACCAGAAAGTCGCGCGCCCCCTCCGGCGACGAGGCGGTCAGGATCGGCGTCGAGAATTCGGTGAAGCCGACCTCGCCCATCAGCTTGCGCATCTCGGCGATGATTTTCGTCCGCGCCACGATATTCTTGTGCAGCGTGTCGCGGCGCAGATCGAGGAAGCGGTATTTGAGGCGGATGTCCTCCGGGTAATCCGGCTCGCCGAAGACAGGCAGCGGCAATTCCCTGGCGGCCGACAGCACCTCGATCTCGCGCGCGAAAATCTCGATCTCGCCGGTCGGCAAATTAGGGTTCACGGTGTCGGCGAGGCGTGCCTTGACCTCGCCGTCGACGCGGACGACCCATTCGCCGCGCAGCGTCTCGGCAATCTTGAAGGCCGGCGAATCCGGATCGGCGACGATCTGCGTCAGGCCGTAATGGTCGCGCAAATCGATGAACAGCAGGCCGCCATGGTCGCGCACGCGATGCACCCAGCCCGACAGGCGAACGGAGGAACCGACGTCGGCCTTCCTCAACTGGGCACAGGTATGGCTGCGGTAACGATGCATTGTCATTCTTAAAGTCCGGATGTTGGGTTGCGGCCGAGGCATGATGGCCCAGCCTGAAAATTTGCGCGAAAAGCACATGAGAGGGTGCATTTGTCAAGGCAAGCGGCGCACGGGTCGATTTCGCGTTTCTTCCCGCCCCTGCCCCACCAGCATCAATTTATCCCAGAGGCCTCAATCCTAATTCGCTGCTCTGTGCGCCAGTTCAACTATCCACCTTATCCCTTGACCCCGCCCGCCGTGAGGCCGGAGACGATCTTGCGCTGGAAGATCAGGACGAGGATGACGAGCGGCACGGTGACGATCACCGATGCGGCCATGATGTTGCCCCACGGGATCTCGAACTGCGAGTTGCCGGAGAGCAGCGCGATCGCGACCGGCACGGTTCGCTGCTCGTTGCTGGAGGTAAACGTCAGAGCGAACAGGAACTCGTTCCACGCACCGATGAAGGCGAGAAGCCCGGTGGTCGCCAGCGCCGGCCACATCAGCGGCAGGAAGACGCGGCTGATGATGATCCAGGGCGTGGCGCCATCGAGGATCGCCGCTTCCTCCAGCTCGATCGGCAGGTCGCGAACGAAGGCGGTGAGCACCCAGACGGTGAACGGCAAGGTGAAGATCATGTAGGACAAGATCAGCGCGAACGGCGAATTGTAGAGGCCGAAGGTGCGGATCAACTCGAAAAGACCGGCAAGCACCGCCAATTGCGGGAACATCGAAACGGACAGGATAGTGAGGAGCAGAGCCGAGCGGCCGCGGAAGCGGATGCGCGCCAGCGCATAAGCGGCGGTAACGCCGAGAAACAGCGAAATGACGACAACGGCGCTCGAGATGAACAGCGAGTTCACGAGGTTGCGCAGGAAGGTCCCCTCGGTGAATACGGTCCTGTAGTTGCTGAAGGTAATCGTCGTCGGCCAATAGTCGATCTGGAAGAGTGCCGTCCCGGATTTCAGGCTGGTGATGATGGCGTAGTAGAACGGGAACACCGCGACGACGACGATGACGGCGACGAGGAGGTAGAAAGCCGTGCGCTTGACGATCCACATGATCAATAGTCCTTGTCCAGTCTTATCCGGCCGAGCCACAGAACGAGCATGGTCAGCAAAGCGAGGACGAGGAAGAGCAGCGTCGAGGCGGCGGAGCCGTAAGCAAACTTGTCGAACTCAAACAGGCTCTCGCGGGCAAACACCGACATCGACTTGGTATGTATGTTGTTTGGCGTGAGCACGTAGATCAGATCGAAGATACGCAAGGCATCGAGACCGCGAAAGATCATGGCCACCATCAACGCCGGCCGGATGAGCGGCAAGGTGATCTTCCAGAAAATTCTCCATGCGCCGACGCCGTCGAGCTTGGCGACCTCGTAGATTTCTTGTGGAAGCATCTGGAGGCCGGCGAGGATGAGAAGCGCCATGAAAGGGGTCGCTTTCCAGATGTCGACGACAAGGACGGCGACCATCGCCGTGTCGGCGCTGGCCGTCCAGGCGATTTTTGTGCTGATCAGGCCGAGCTTGAGCAGGACGTCGTTGATGATGCCGAACTGGTCGTTGAGCATCCACTGCCACATCTTAGCCGACACGATCGTCGGGATGGCCCAAGGGATGAGAATCGCGGCGCGTACGATGCCGCGGCCGCGAAACTTGGTGTTGAGCACCAGCGCGACGATCATGCCGAGCACCGTCTCGCAGGTCACCGAAATCACCGCGAAGCGCACCGTGTTCCAGACAGCGCGCCACCAGAGCGGATCGGCGAGCAGCCCGTCATAGATGACGCGGCCGCTCGGCATTTGCAGGACGGAGAAATAGTTGGCGAAGCCAACCCAGCGGCGGGCCTCCAGATCGGCGAGGGAGGCATCGGTGAAGCCGAAATAGATCGTGCGCGTCAACGGCCAGCCGGCAACGGCGGCGAGCACGATGAGCATCGGGGCAAGCAGAAGCCATGCCGAGCGCGCACGCTGACGCGCCAGCAGCGAGCCTGAGCGCGGCGAGGTCACCAGGCGGTGCCCTTGAGCCTGGTCAAGGAGAACTCCAGATCGGCAAGGTTGTCGGCGGCCGTGCCCTCGCCGGACATGATGTTGTGGACGGCGGTCCAGAACTCGCTCGATGCTTCATTATACCTGGTCTTGGCCTGGGCCGAGGGACGCGGCACCGCGTTGAGGACGACTTCCTTCCAGCGCGGGATAACCGGCTGGGCGCTGGCGATGTCGGCATCGTCATAGAGCGCCTGAATGGTCGGCAGATATGCCCCCTTCAAGGCGCGGTACTTCTGCATCTGAGGCGAGGCGATCCATTTGACCAGCTCGACCGCTGCATCCGGGTTCTTCGAATATTTGGAAACCGCGAGATTCCAGCCGCCAAGCGTTGCTGCTGGGCGCGCGCCCTCACCCGACCCCGGCGGCAGCGTGGTCACCTCGAACTTGCCTTTGATGGGGGAGCTTTCGCTGTTGCCAAGCGCGTAGGCGTAGGGCCAGTTGCGCATGAAGACGGCGTTGCCGGTCTGCCAGACTCCGCGCGACTCTTCTTCCTGGTAGGCTAGAACGCCGGGCGGCGAGATGGTTCCCACCCAGCTCCTCGCCATTTCCAGCGCTGCAGCTGCTTGCGGATTGTTGATGGAGATCGTGCCGTCCGGCTCGATAATCTGGCCGCCGCCGTTCGACTTCACCCATTCGAGTGCATCGCAGGTCAGCCCCTCATAGGCGTTGCCCTGGAAAACGAAGCCCCACATGTCCTTGTTGCCGGCGTCGCGCTCCTTGTCCATGACAAGCTTGGCGGTATCGGCAAGCTCGGCCCAACTGGCCGGCACCCTGGCGCCGTATTTGTCGAGGAGGTCCTTGCGGTAGTAGAGCGCCGGAGCGTCGGTGAATATCGGCAAGGCGACGAGCTTGCCGTCCACGGTCTGCGATTTGATGATCGATGGAAAATGGGCGCCAACGACATCCTTGGTCGCTTCGGTCAGGTCGATGAACTGCCTTGCAAGCTGGGGGGCCCAGATGATGTCCGTTTGATAGACGTCGACGTCGCTGCTTCCGGCGGCGAGCCAGAGCCGGTATTGGCCAAACTGGTCCGTCGCCGAGGGAGGCAGCGGAACGACGCTAACCTTGTTGCCGGTCTTCTTCTCGTATTGATCGAGGATCTCGCGAAGGATTCTCTGGCCGTTGCCGGTATCGCCGGACACCATGGCGAGGTCGACAGCCCGCGCCGGCCCGGCCGCCAGAACTGCGGCCACGGCAAATGCAGCAAATGCGGGACGAAATTTCATGGATGGCGGACCTCCCTTTGGAGCTTCAGGCCGGGCAGCAGAAACGACGTCGATGCCCGACACCGTCTCCGCACACCGGCAGCTCACAAGACGCGTATTCGCCCACCAGCACTGAACTACAAAGATACGCCTTGGTTCCCAACACGAGGGTCCGGCGCCACGCGGTGGCCCCCGGCTGACCCCAACGCCACAGGGAATTGCCGCTGGCATTGGCGAAGGCGATGGTTCAAGAAGGGATCAACGACAGGCTTTCCTTCATGTCCTCCATCCGCCCGCTGATCCCGCTCCTGATCGCCGCCGGCATCCTGCTCGGCGGCAACGGCCTGCAGAGCACCTTGATTGCGCTGCGTGGTGCGCAGGAGGGTTTTCCCGCTTCCTCGATCGGCCTGATGGGCACGTTCTATTTCGCCGGCTTCCTGCTCGGCTGCCTTGCCGTTACCCGCATCATGAAGTCCGTTGGCCATGTGCGCGCCTTTTCGGCACTCGCGGCGATCGCCTCGGCGGGAACGCTGCTTCTGGTGCTGGTCATCGATCCGGTGATGTGGTGCGCCGTGCGCTTTGCCGGCGGGTTCTGCTTTGCCGGCCTGTTCACCATCATGGAAGCCTGGCTGAATTCCGGCGTCACCAACACCGACCGGGCGCGGGTGCTTGCCATCTACCGCATGGTCGATATCGGCTCGGTGACGGGCGCCCAGTTCCTGATCCCGATCTTCGGCGCCGGCGGCTTTGCCATCTTCGCCATCATGTCGATGATGATCACCGTTTCGCTGGTGCCGGTTTCGCTCGGCGACCGCTCCAATCCGACGCCGCCGGAAGACGTCAAGCTCGATTTGGCGCGCGTCTGGCGGATTTCACCGCTCGGCTGCTTCGGCTGCATCGCCGTCGGCGTCACAAACAGCGCCTTCCGCACCCTATCGCCGGTCTATGCCGAGCAGATCGGCATGTCGGTCGCCGACGTCGTCACCTTCGTCAGCGTCGGCATTTTCGGCGGCGCCATCATCCAATACCCGCTCGGCTATCTCTCCGACCGCTGGGACCGGCGCTCGGTCCTGCTGATGACGACGTGCTGTGCGATGGTGGCGGCACTGGCGCTGGCCTTCGTGGCAGGCGGCAGTCCGTTCCTCAACTTCCTGCTCGTCTTCATCTTCGGCTGCTTCGCCATGCCGCTCTATTCGCTGTCGGCGGCGCATTCCAACGACCGCGCCGACAAGGGCGAGTTCGTGCTGATCAATGCAGCCTTGATGCTGTTTTATTCCTTTGGCGCCATCGGCGGGCCGTTCGCCGCCTCGACGGTGATGCAATTTTTCGGGCCGAGCGCGCTGTTCGTGTTCAGCGCCACCGTCTATGCGATCTTCGTGGCCGTTATTCTCTACCGGATGCAGGCGCGCTCCGCCGTGCCGGCCACCCATCGCAGCCGTTTTACGGCGCTGTTGCGCACGTCGACGGTTTTTGCCCGGTTGGCGAAGCGGAATGCCGATTCCGATGAACCCGCAAAGCCTGGATAGAGGTGCTTGCGCTTGACGAAAGCGCGTGCGGCTGAAATTGAAGGAGACCCTAGTCCCTTGCCAAAAGCGATTTGATGCACGTCATCACCACCCAGAAAGAACTCGAGACCGTTATTGCCGCTTTCGAAAAGGCGGAGTTCGTCACCGTCGATACCGAATTCATTCGCGAAACGACCTTCTGGCCGATCCTGTGCCTGATCCAGATGGCAGCGCCCGGGGTAACGGCACTGATTGATCCGCTGTCGCCCGACATCGACCTGAAACCGTTCTTCAGGCTGATGGCCAACGAGGCGATCGTCAAAGTCTTCCATGCGGCGCGGCAGGACATCGAAATCATTGTGCATCTCGGCGATCTGGTGCCGCATCCGGTGTTCGACACCCAGGTCGCGGCGATGGTCTGCGGCTTCGGCGACAGCGTCTCCTACGACCAGCTGGTGCAGCGCATCACCGGCGCGAGGCTCGACAAGTCCTCGCGCTTCACCGACTGGCGCCACCGTCCGCTGTCCGAAAAGCAGCTCGACTACGCGCTCGCCGACGTCACCCACCTGATCGAGGTCTACAAGCATCTCAGCGCCGAGCTGGTGCGGGAAAACCGCGCCCACTGGCTGAACGAGGAGATGGACGTGCTGACCTCGCGCGAGACCTACGATCCGCATCCCGAGGATGCCTGGAAGCGGCTCAAGATGCGGCTGCGCAAGCCGCAGGAACTGGCGATCGTTCAGGCGGTGGCCGCCTGGCGCGAACGCGAAGCGCGCGAGCGCGACGTGCCGCGCGGCCGTGTGCTCAAGGACGATGCGATCTACGAAGTGGCGCAGCAGGCGCCGCGCGACGCCGCGGCGCTGAGCAAGCTGCGCACCACGCCGAAGGGCTGGGAACGCTCTTCGACGGCGACGGCATTGCTTGGCGCAGTCAACGCTGCCCTTGCCCTGCCCAGGGAAGAGATGCCGAAGCTGCCGAAGAGCTTCCAGCCGCCGGAGGGGTCGAGCGCCGCTGCGGAGTTGCTGAAGGTGCTGCTGCGGATCGTTGCCGAAAAGGAGGGCGTCGCATCGAAGGTACTCGCCTCCAGTGACGACATCGACCGCATCGCTGCCGAGGGCGAGGAAGCCGACGTGCCTGCATTGCAAGGTTGGCGGCGTGCCGTTTTCGGCGAGGCCGCGCTCAAGCTGGTGCGCGGTGAACTCGCCATCAGGTTCGACAAACGCAAGATCGCTGTGTTCGACGTGCAGCCTTGATCTGCTCAGACCAGGCCGAGCAGATGCAGCGCCAGCCATATCCAGCCAAGTGCGAGAACTACCGCGCCCAGGTAGAATGCCCTGCTGCGCAGAATTAGCCGATTGCTGGTCAAGTGGACCGATGCGTGAAGAAAGCGGGAGACGACAAAGATCCACATCAGGGCCAAGGTCAGATAATTGACGCCATTGGTCACGTGCAGCGTCAAGCATAGGACGTAGAAGAGCACCGGCAGTTCGAACTGGTTACTCAGATTGTTGGCGACGCTGATGCTGGAACCAGGCTCCGTCGAGCGCGTCTTGAACTGGCCGGTCTTGGCTTCGCCCGATCTGACCGCATCATAGCGGCGCCGGCCCATTACTACATAGACGATATAGACCAGCAGCACCTGCGCCAGCATCGGCCAGAAGATCGCGGTCTGGTTCAAGACGCCCCCTGTCGTTGTCACCGAGCCTTCAAGGCCGTTTCTGAGCCATCAGAGTGAAAGCCGCAATGACGGTCACCGGCACCGCCAGAAGCGCGAATTTGGTGACGATCAGCGCCGAGGCGAAGGATAGCGAATCCGGATTGGCCGACAGGAAATCGGACAAAAGACGAGCCACGGCGATGTTCTGGGCATAGTCGGCAAGCGTGTAGGGCAGCACCAACACGGCTGCGAATATCGGCTGGGTTTGCGCAGGCAGTGCACGGAAGTTTTTCAGCCGCCGGCCCGTGGCCAGGATCAGGCTGACCATCGTCAGCGACAGCAGCGCCGGAAACAGCAAGTCGAAGGTCAGGTAATGCCAGACGAGAATAATCTCGCTGCCGCGCCGGCCGAGGGCCGTTAGCCAGGCCATGCCCTCATCCGGAGTGAAACCGGCATAGCGGATGTCGAGCGACGGCAGACCGCCGCTCAATTGACGAAAATAGAGGAACTCCATCGCCGTCATGATGATGAAAACCGCCAAGGTGGCGACACAGAGTGCGGCCGCGTGGCGCGACAGCCGCAGGATCATTGCCGCCAGATTGCGCCAAGACGCATGACGGTCAGGCTCCGCCAGGATAATTCGGGCTTTCGCGGGTAATCGTGACGTCATGGGCGTGGCTTTCGCGAAGTCCGGCATTGGATATCCGCACAAAAGTGGCGCGCTCGCGGAAATCGGCAAGGTCGCGGCCACCGACATAACCCATAGCGGCTTTCAGGCCGCCTGCAAGCTGGTGCAGCACGCCAGACACAGGTCCTTTGTACGGCACCTGCCCTTCGATGCCTTCCGGGACCAGTTTCAACGTGTCGCGCACCTCGGCCTGGAAGTAACGATCGGCGGAGCCGCGCGCCATCGCGCCGACCGAGCCCATGCCGCGATAGGCTTTGAAGGAGCGGCCCTGATGCAGATAGACCTCGCCCGGGCTCTCGTCGGTTCCGGCCAGCAGCGAACCGATCATCGCCGCGCTGGCGCCGGCGGCCAGCGCCTTGGCGAGATCGCCCGAATATTTGATGCCGCCATCGGCAATGACCGAGACGCCCGATTTCTGCGCCGTCTCGACGGCCGACATGATTGCCGAGAGCTGCGGCACGCCGACGCCGGCGACGATGCGGGTGGTGCAGATGGAGCCTGGTCCGATGCCGACCTTGACCGCGTCGGCGCCGGCATCGATCAGCGCCAGCGTGCCTTCTGACGTGGCGACGTTGCCGGCCAGGATGCGAACCGAGTTGGAGAGTTTTTTGGCCCGCGTCACCGCATCCAGGACGCGCTGCGAATGACCGTGCGCGGTGTCGATCACCAGAAGGTCGACGCCGGCGTCGATGAGGCGCTCGGCCCGTTCGAAACCGTCATCGCCGACGCTGGTGGCGGCGGCGGCGCGCAAGCGTCCCTGCGCATCCTTGGTGGCGTGCGGGTTGAGCTGCGACTTCTCGATGTCCTTGACCGTGATCAGCCCGACGCAATTGCCGTCGCGGTCGACCACAACAAGCTTCTCGATGCGGTGCTGGTGGAGCAGTCGCTTGGCCTCGTCCTGATCGACGTTCTCCTTGACCGTGATCAGGTTCTCGCGGGTCATCAGCTCATAGACCTTTTGCGCCGGATCGGACGCGAAGCGGACGTCGCGGTTGGTCAGGATGCCGACGAGCCGGCCGACCGTGTGGCCGCCGGTGCCGCCGTTCTCGACAACCGGAATGCCTGAGATGCTGTAAGTGCGCATCAGACCCAGCGCATCGGCAAGCGTTGCCTCGGGACCGATGGTGACAGGGTTGACCACCATGCCGGATTCGAATTTCTTCACCTGCCGCACCTGCTCGGCCTGTTCGGCCGGCGAGAAATTGCGGTGGATGACGCCTATGCCGCCGGCCTGGGCCATGGCGATGGCGAGCCGCGCCTCGGTGACCGTGTCCATGGCGGCCGACAGGATCGGCACGTTGAGGTCGATGTCGCCAGCGATGCGGGTGCGGATGTCGGTCTCGCCGGGCATGACCTCGGAATGACCGGGCTGCAACAGCACGTCGTCAAAGGTCAGCGCCAATGCGCCGGTGGACGTCTCGATGATTTTTGCCATGGCCAGCCCTCGGAATGCAGGAAAGGCGCTCGCCCTGATGGACAGCGCCGACTCGTCTTCTTCCCTTTCAGGATTGGCGCTGGCTCGTAACACGTCCCGTCGCCGTTGAAAAGCCGATGGTTGTGTAGTGGCAAAGCTGCATTTGCCGCAGGTGCTGCAAGACTTGCGGTTCGCAAAAACGTGACAGCAAATTAATGCGACATCCGGGCCAAGCCATGATAACCGCCCTATGTTCCGGTTTGGCCCCAAGGCCGGCAAGCAATCGCGACGCACATTTTCAAGGCCGGATCCATCGTGAACCGCACCATTCCGCTTATCCTGGCGGTCGCTCTATTCATGGAAAACATGGATTCGACCGTCATTGCGACATCGTTGCCGGCGATCGCCATCGACATCCACACCAGCCCGATCGCGCTCAAGCTGGCGCTGACCGCCTATCTGGTATCGCTGGCGATCTTCATTCCGATCAGCGGCTGGATGGCCGACCGCTTCGGCGCCAAGAATGTCTTCCGCGCCGCGATCGCCGTGTTCATCGTCGGTTCGGTCGCTTGCGCGATTTCCAATTCGCTGCCGGCTTTCGTGGTCTCACGCTTCCTGCAAGGCATTGGCGGAGCCATGATGACGCCGGTCGGACGCCTGGTGCTGGTACGCGCGACACCGAAAAGCGAACTCGTCGCCGCTATGTCGTGGCTAACCGTCCCGGCTCTGGTCGGCCCGCTGGTCGGCCCGCCGGTAGGCGGCTTCATCACGACCTATTTTTCCTGGCACTGGATTTTTCTGATCAACGTGCCGATCGGGCTGATCGGGATCTGGCTGGCCACGCGTTTCCTGCCGAAGACCGACGCCGCGGAGACGCCGCCGCTCGATTTCATCGGTTTTGTGCTGAGCGGGCTGGCGGCATCGGGCATTGTGTTCGGCCTGTCGGTGGTCAGCCTGCCGGCTCTGCCGCCCGCTGCCGGCTTTTTCACCGTAGCCGTCGGGCTGGCGTCGGCGGTGCTTTACCTGCTGCACGCGCGCCGCGCCAAGAATCCGCTGCTGGCGCTCGAGCTGTTTCGCAATCGGGTGTTCCGCTCGTCGGTGCTCGGCGGCGGACTGTTCCGTATTGGCATCGGTGCCGTACCATTCCTGTTGCCGCTGATGTTCCAGATCGGTTTCGGGCTGACGCCGTTCCAGTCCGGCATGATCACCTTCGTCTCGGCAATCGGCGCGATAGGCATGAAATTCGTCACCGCCCTGATCTTCAGGGTCGCCGGCTTCCGCCGTGTGCTGATTTCAGGCTCGCTCATAGCTGCCGCGTCCATCGCCATCAACGGCCTGTTCACACCCGACACGCCCTATGGGCTGATCCTCGCCATGCTGCTCGCCGGGGGCTTCATCCGTTCGATGTTCTTCACCGGCATCAACGCGCTTGCCTATGCCGAGATTTCGGCCGCCGACACCAGCAAGGCGACGCCGATCACCGCTGTGTTCCAGCAGTTGGCGATCGCGCTCGGCGTGGCGCTGGCCGGCGGCATCCTGGAAGTGTCGACCAAGATCCATGGCGGCCCGCTGACGCTGGCCGACTTCCACACCGCCTTCTTCATCGTGGCGGCGGTATCGGCGGCAGCCTCGCTGTCGTTCATGCGGCTGGCGCCGGACGCCGGCAATGCCGTGTCGGGACATGGCAGGTTGACGCCGCCGAAGACGCTGGAGCCGGTGAGCCCGCCGGGGAGTTGACCTTTGCTCGTGCTTACGGACGCCGGAGGGACAGCGCCCCCCTCTGTCCTGCCGGACATCTCCCCCACTTGGGGGGAGATCGGACGTGACATCGGCTTTCGCCAATGTTCAACGTTGCAGGATTAGACGGCGCGCCGAAGCTGCCAATCTCCCCCCTCGTGGGGGAGATGTCCGGCAGGACAGAGGGGGGCGCGAAGGATCACCACAGAGCGATTTTCACGCCGCGCCGTTTCCGCCCTTAAAATCCTTCGCCAACAAATAGAGCTCCACCGACTCATCGCGCGAGGCCGGCGGCTTGACGTGATGGACGGAGCGGAAATTCCGCTTCAGCCTGGCCAGCAATTCGTTCTCGGCGCCGCCCTGAAACGTCTTGGCGAGGAAATGTCCCCCCGGCTTCAGTACCGACAGCGCGAAATCGGCCGCCACCTCGCACAAATGCATGGTGCGGATGTGGTCGGTCCGCTTGTGGCCGGTGGTGGGTGCGGCCATGTCGGAGAGCACGATGTCCGGCGGCCCGCCCAGCGTCTCGGCCAGCTTCTCGGGTGCCTGGGGATCGAGGAAATCCATCAGCAGCACCGGCGCGCCCGGCACCGCGTCCATCTCCAGATAGTCGATGCCGACGACGTTCGGGTGTTCCGCGGTAGATTTCGTACGTGCGGCGGCGACCTGGCACCAGCCGCCGGGTGCCGCACCAAGGTCAATCACCTTCATGCCGGGCTTGAGCAAATGGTGCTTGTCGTCGATCTCGATCAACTTGTACGCCGCGCGCGAGCGATAGCCATCGGCCTTCGAGCGCTGGACATAGGGATCGTTGATGTGGCGCTGCAGCCAGCGGCGCGACGATTCCTTCAGGCCGCTTTTCTTCTTGATCTTCGTCTTCAGCACGCGAATGCCGGCCGAACTCGGCTTTTCAGGTTTCTTGGTCATTGCCGGCCTCGCCGCCAGACGCCGTCATCGGCCATCAATTCGCTCAATATGCCCTCGCGCAGGCCACGGTCGGCGACACGCAGCCGCTCCGACGGCCAGACGGCACGGATCGCCTCCAATATGGCGCAGCCGGCCAGAACCAGGTCGGCGCGGTCGGCGCCGATGCAAGGGTTGGCGACGCGCTGCTGGAAATCCCAGCCGACCAGTCTTTCGACCATGCGGTCGACGCTGTCGCGATCCATCCACAGCCCGTCGACACGGCGGCGGTCGTAGCGTTCGAGATCGAGATGGACGCCGGCCAGCGTCGTCACCGTGCCCGACGTGCCGAGCAGATGGAATTTCGGGCTGGACAGGAGGTGGCTCAGCCGGTCGCGCCCATCGAAGGCGCGCAGCCGCATTGCGACGTCCTCGACCATGGCGCCAAAGATCTCGCGCGTGACCGTGCGGCCGCCAAAACGCTCGGCCAGCGAGACGACGCCGACCGGCAGCGAGGTCCACGAGACGATATGGTTGGCAAGCCTTGGCGAGCGCTGACCGGTGAGGTCGATCAGCGCGATTTCGGACGAGCCGCCGCCGATGTCGAACAGCACGACGCCTTGCGTGTCGCGCTCGACCAGCGAGCCGCAGCCCGACACTGCCAGCCGCGCCTCGGTCTGGCGGTCGATGATCTCGAGCTTCAGGCCAGCCTCGCGCTCGACGCGCTCGAGGAACTCGACGCCGTTGGCGGCGGTTCGGCAGGCCTCGGTGGCGATCAGCCTGGCCTTCCTGACCTTGCGGTTGCGCAATTTGTCACCGCAGATCTTCAGCGCCTCGACCGCGCGGTCCATTGCGGCGTTGCCAAGCCGGCCATTGGCGGTAAGCCCCTCGCCCAGCCTGACGATGCGCGAGAAGGCATCGATGACGCGGAACTGGCCATGACGCGTCGGCACCGCGACCAGCAGGCGGCAATTGTTGGTGCCGAGGTCGAGCGCGGCAAACACCGGCAATTCCTGCAGCGGTGGCGGCGTGCGGGCACCTTGCCCCAGCCTTGGCGACGTTGCCGGGGCTGAGGGCGGAGGCACGTAAGCCGCTGGCTGGGGCGGACGCGCGGCCGGGGTCTCGTTGGCGGCGGGCACCGAAGCGCCGGCCGCCAGCGGACGAGCCTCGTCGCGTGCGAAAACCTTGCGCCCGCGCCGGCGCTTGCGCCGCTTCTTGGGTTTGCCGTTCTGATGCGGGCCGTTCTGACCCTTGTGATCGTGGGACGTGTCGCCAGCCTGTCCATTGCCGGACCGGGGCTGCACCTGACGGCCGTAGCGTCCGGTGGATGGGCTTGCCTGGCCGGACGGCGTCGGCGAACCCCTGGACACGCCCACTTCCGGCGCGCCAGCGCCGGCGTCGTGGTCTTCCACTGTCGTTCCTTCCGGCGCCGCGCGAACCGAGATCGGACGCAGCAGGCGCTTTTACATGTTCAAGTTGCCGCCAGACTATCAGCGCCGGGCCGGATCACCAAGAGTGCCCGCAGCGAATTTTGCCGGCGGCGTGAAGGCGGCGACGTCGGTGACCCCTTCTCCCCTTGTGGGAGAAGGTGGCCGAGCGAAGCTCGGTCGGATGAGGGGTGCTGGACGGATCGCGGCATTGAAGATGTAACCCCTTCAAATCATTTTATTTTTTCGAGCTGAGTTCCTTCCGGCACCCTTTATCCGGCTCGGCGCTGCGCGCCGATCCACCTTCTCCCACAAGGGGAGAAGGGAAGGCGCGAGCGCCACAACGTGCCTTCCCGGTTGAATAGCCGGCTTCAATGAGGCATTTCTGAAATGGAGGGTAAATCATTCGGGACCGCGGGCGGTTTGCCTGCTGCGAAAACGGGTACGGGCTGCAACGCATGATCGTCATGCCATGAACTGGAGGCGCTATTTTTGGCCCGTCATCGGCATCGCCGCTGTGGTGTTCTCGCTGTGGCTGCTGCTGCACGAATTGCGCGGCATCTCGCTCGACGATGTCTGGGCCGGCATAATCGCCATCCCGGCGCGCGGCTGGGTGCTGGCGGCGCTGAGTTCGGTCATCGCCTATGCCTCGCTCGCCGGCTACGACCACATCGCGCTGCTGCACATCGGCAAGAAAGTCTCGTGGCTGTTCGTCACCTTCTGCTCGTTCACCACCTACGCGCTGTCGCACAATATCGGCGGCTCGGTGTTTTCCGGTGCGGTGATCCGCTACCGCGCCTACGGCACCAGGGGCCTGACCGGCCAGGACGTCGGCATTCTGGTGGCGATCTGCTGGATCACCTTCGTGCTGTCGACGCTGTTCGTCTCGGGCATCGTCCTGCTGCTCGAGCCCGAGGTGATCGACCGGTTTTCCGGCATACCGCATCACCGGCTGGCGCAGGCGGGAGGGCTCGCCATGCTGCTCGTGGTGGCGGCCTATATATTCGGCAGTTGGCTGCATCTGAGGCCGCTGAGGATCGGCAGCTTTCAGCTGCATTATCCGGCGCTGCCGATCGTGGCGCGGCAATTGCTGGTCGGCCCGATCGAGCTGCTGGCGGCGGCGGCGATCATCTTCTTCGCCCTGCCCGCCACCGGCAATCCCGGCTATTTCATCGTGCTCGGCGTCTTCTTGGTGTCGTTCTCGATCGCGCAGATCTCGCATGCGCCAGGCGGGCTCGGCGTGTTCGAGGTGGTGTTCCTCGCCGGCTTGTCGCATATGGACCAGGTCGGCGTGCTGGCGGCGCTGCTGGTATTCCGGCTGTTCTACCTGATCATCCCGCTGCTGATCGCGCTCGGCGTGGTGCTGTTCTTCGAGCACTCGCAATATAGCCGCAGCGAGAGTTGAAGCGCCGGAAGCCGACGATTGAACCCAGACACAGGGTTGACTATTTTCCGGCGGCGGCTACAAGGGCCGCGCGGCTGCCTGGCGGCCCACCCTGCGCGACAAGCGCCTGCTGGGGAATAGGTTAACGGTAGACCCACGGACTCTGACTCCGTTAGTCCTGGTTCGAATCCAGGTTCCCCAGCCATCTTCCGCAAGCGCGTGAGTGCGAGACAAGCGGCTCGGCCGAAAGCCCCGGAGAATCGGTGTGGAAAGGCCGAGGGGAACCCCGGCGTTTAGCACGCGTTGCGGGCACTGCTGATTAGCAGACCTAATTAACCTGCCAAGCCAACCTTTTCACGTATCGAGGGATTCTTCCCATTCCGAGCCCATTACCCATGACAGAGCGGACATCCGGCCGCTCAACAGCCCCCACTCAAAATCGGCCCAGCCGAGATTCTTCTTGCCGTATTTTCGTTCAATGCGACGGGCCGCCTTATAACCTGACTCAGGGATTGTCACATCTTCCCCCTGCCTTATGCGGTAGAGCAGATTTTGGTGTCTGTTCCACCAAACCTTGTCCCAAAACTCGTTGTAGGCAGCCAAGATGGCGGAATCATTCCGTCGTAAGATCATTGGCCAGACCCCACCCTCGTTCTCGTCGTCGGGAATCCACTCCACCTTATCCCCGTCAGCCGTGTAGCCGATGGGATGGCCATTCGGTCCCTTTTCGTTTGGAGCTACTGGGTCAGTGGTTTGCGCCTTGGTGCGCGTCATCCCCATAATGCTGTTTCGGAACTCATCAGCTTCAGCGGGCGTAATGCCTGCCGTCTTCAGCGAAATCATCATTTCAGTGACCTCCCGCTGTCGCGTCAGCCTTGCCGATGGGCGCGTATGCTTCGCTGTCACGGTGCGAACCAAACCAGTCAAATGTCGAAACAAAAGGTGCCGAAATTCCGTGGGGCTTTGGAACTCTCCAGTGAGCGCTTTGCCATACGTTTGGGCCTGGAAATCCTTCAGGGACGCGAGCTGAGTCACGTTGATCGTCGCGGGATTTACCGGGCGTTGGGAGAAGTAAATCATCGAAGGCCGTCCTGTGGCGACAAACCTGTCAATCTCCTCCACCGTTCCGGATATTGCGACACCCGTGTTGCTGCCAATTCTCGTCCAGAACAGGCCGACCAGCGTATCGGCACCGTCGACGATCTGGGCATTGATGCTGGCTTGTGGCCTGTTACCTGCCTGCGGAAAAACGTGCGTCTCCCAACGCACGGGCAACAGCACTATACCCTGGGCCTCAGCGTTCAAAGCGTTCCAATCGTGAATCGCTGCTTCTGCGGCATCGCGTTCCTCGGTCAGGTCGGAAGGCGATGCGATCAGAACCTTCAAAGTTGTGGCATTGAAAGACATTTTGCCTCCGGTATTCCCTTGCAACCAGGCAAGCCTTTGCCCTGATACGACCAGCTAAATCGTGCCGATGAAAATCGAATTCATCCGGATACGGCAACCGCATCACTAGATCGGCGATGAATACCAGGTAGGAAATACGGTGACAGTGCACTTTTTACCATGTCGCCCCCGCCTCATGGTGCACCTCACCGCGTTCCCGGTCTGCCGCATCCCCCAGCACCGTACGGGCGAGCCAAAGTGTTTTCACGTCCGAAGACTATGTGTTCCACAAGAACTGCTCATAGAATATCGCCGCGTCGCCGATGTCGCGGTTTTTCGATACACCCGTGGGCCGAGAGTATCGCCGGGCAAATCGGCAAAGCGGTAAGCCCCGGAAAACGAGGCAGGCGACGAAAAGAAATTAGTGCACTGTCACCGCAATTCCTAAAACCTCTCCGGCAACCCTTCTACTCCCCGACAATGGACGTCGGCGGGCGTGCCGAGGTTATCGGATCGGCATGACGAAGGACGATCCTCCACGCGCCTTCCTCGCGCCGGAATATGGTGGTGACCCGAAGCGCAATCGGCACCAGTTTGTTGCCACCGCCGACCTTGGATTGGAACCGCTCGACCTCGATGATGTATCCCAAATCGGCTGTCGCATACTCCGAGATGCGCTCAAAGCCGATGGCCTTGCCGTGCCGGTAATTGGTGGCGGCCCGTTCCATGATCTCAGCGGCCTTTCTCCATCCCTTCGCCGGCGGGCCAAAGGGATTGGCAATAATGACGTCGTCCTGTCGCGAGTAGAGGTTTTTTAACGGCTCAGGATCGCCCTTTACGAAGGCATCCAGAGCCAGATGATCCTGCTCGATAAATTTCGTTAGGTCGGAGGCTAACATCTTAACATCGCCACGTGACTAAAAAGAGAGCTCTATCAAGCGCTTCATCCGCCCTTCGCCTTGCCGTAGCGTTTGGGCTGGTGTCCGGAGTATAGATCAGAATTACGGTGTGAGTGCACTTTTTCAATGTCGCCCCCGCCGCATGGTGCACCTTGCCGGCGTTCCCGGTCTGCCGCATCCCCAGCACCGTGCGGGCGAGCCAAAGTGTTTTCACGTCCGAAGACTATGTGTTCGACAAGAATTGCTCATCGAGTATTGCCGCGTCGCCGATGTCGCGGTTATCGATGCACCCGTGGACGGAGCATCGCCGGGCAAATCGGCAAAGCCGTGAAACCCGGAAAACGAGGCAGGCGGCGAAAAGAAAATAGTGCACTGTCACCGTAATCCTACGAGGCACGCGCGGCGACATCGCCGCCCTGCCCGCGCGGTTTTCAACAGCCGCGCCTGCTGGGGAATAGGTTAACGGTAGACCCACGGACTCTGACTCCGTTAGTCCTGGTTCGAATCCAGGTTCCCCAGCCAACCACCCGGCTCTTTTTCGAAGCTCTCATGGCGTCGCAATATCCTCGTTATTTCAAAATACTAGGTCATTATTTCGCATCACAAACGTCGTACAGAGCCCGTGTTTGCGCCTCTCTGCCCGGACTTCTCGCCTCAGTCTCTGCTGGCGTTACGCGACTAACGCCCATGGAAAATGCGATGCGGTGGTCGATGCAATAACGATTGATCTGGGCCTGTTGCCGGTTAGGTGCTGGCTGGACGCCGCGGCATGAAATCCGCCCACCGGAGCGTCGAATGCTTTTGCAGCATACTAGATGATCAGTCGCAACTTTGAGAACGGCGACCGCTGCAGATGCCAGTCCTCTTTTCTTGGGTCCTCGTTCAGATCGCCGCTGAGACAACTTTCGGAGGACATAATCCCCCTGGTCACTACGCGCAGCTAACGATCTTCATCGCGAACTCCTAACGCCGCCTTGATAGCATCAAGTATGTTGAACAAGACCTCAATCGAGTAACCCACCACAAACGCAAGAGCGGTCTTAGATAGGGTAGCAAACGTGTTTGAAACACCAGTCGTTAGAACGGTTGTCCCATCGTGAGTTGCTATTGTGGAGAGTTGCTCGACTGATGGAGTTAGCCAGCCAATAGTGAGGCCAGCGATTAGACCGAGAATTATTCTTGGCCAATAGCCGTCCTCGGCCATCGGAGACAATGACACACTCTCGAGGCGCATCGTCGTGTCCCGTATAATGAAAACAGCAACTCCCAAAAAGGACGCGATCATTGGAATAAAGTAATCAAGTATGAATTTATTTATACTCTTTTGAACAGATATCACCATAGAGTTATAAACCGTGTATGTTTCTCCATCAGCTCCGTCAATTGTACCTTCAGAAATATTCTGACCAGTTGCCCAGAAGATCGGACTTAGAAGTGCATATGCGCCTTGGATCTCCTGCTGAATGCCAAGCTTGGCTGCTTTGAGAGCCACTGAATCCGGTCCATCTCGGTTCGATGGGCTGTCTTCGACATTTCGGACGAAATCCTCGTCAGGGGAGTTGGGACTGGGATTTAACGCGGTGGACGAGTTGGGATGTGCCATGACGGGCGAGTCGGGATGTGTAGCGGCGGGCGAATTGGTTTCTTCCGCACTGGTTGGCGTGCCTGTCTTTGTCATACCTGCAAGGCGAGTACCGTCGTACTCACCTCGTATTACCTTGTCTCTTTCGGTGGTCGCAACGACCAGATTATCTAATGCATCATTGGTAAGTTGAACATATGCGCCAAGCATAAACGTGATTACAAAAAGCACTACCGCGGCAACACGTATCCATACTAAAAGAGTGGATTTAGATCGTCTGCCGAATTCTCCGAATATTACTTTGTAGTATCGACTTTCCCTGATTGACTCTGGCGTCGCTGGCGCCGCCACTGCGGAGAGATGGGCGAGCTGATTCCAAAGCTTTATTTCATCCGCGCGATCGAATTTTCCTGCTATTAAATTATCAGATACCGCGGTGTCCAAATGTTCTGTTAATTCGAGTATCTTATCCCCATGGCGTCTAGAGATATATGAAATTAGAATTCGGACGTCATTCGCTGCGTTTAGAACGATGGTTCGACTTTCCTTGGAAAGGTTGCTGATTTCACTTGCAGCCCGTTCACTGTCACTTTCACTAAGGTCGACGTACGTGCTCATTCTGTCGCCACTCTAAACGCGACAGAACAGGGCGGACCTGATGATAGACATATTAGTCGATCTCCTTGCGATAAAACCAGCGTGTATAAACCAGGACGCATTCTTGTTAGGAACTGGACATGAAATCGCCAGTCAAAATTGTTCGGAGTATTGCCTTCAGCTTCTGATTTCACTGTGGAAATATTGAGACGATCGCTGTCGATCCTTAAGAAGCCATTGCTCGACGAGTCATCACCTTCTCGCCACAGCTGCACTTTGAACTGGGCTTTGGCGGCTGCCGTATCCAGGTAAGACAGGTCCCCTTCCAGTCTGAACCAAACAAATAGCGGAGCATTCAGTGGCAGCGAAAACTCGCCTCCAAGGTAGTCGCTTTGCTGCGGACAGTTGCGCCGTCCAAGGTTTCTGACAGCTGCAAATTGAGTGATTTCTAATTTGCCAGCAGCAGTGCCTGATATGTGATTGGGGAGACAGACGTCGGCGGCGCTTATTTCGGTTACACTACCCAATAAGCATGTCGACACCGCTATCGATGCGCGCACAAAATTTCCTAAGTACCAGAAGCGAGCCGATGGTACATGCTGCCCCCGGTTCCGAGACCTATTCGGCTTTTTATCGACAGACAGTAATTTCACAGTTACCTCCGAAACCTTCACCCTATGTAACCGACACGAAGGCCCTTATCTAACCTCGCTTGAACCATGGAAACAGCCTCTCCCTTTGTGACAACTCCGTCGGAATTCACATCTAACCCTGCGTTTTGTTCATAATATATTGTCCCTTTTGAAAAAATTATGGTCGCATCTGCAACTCCGACGGCCTTCGGCCATAGTATTGCCATATATACGTCGGACATCGTCTTGAATCTGTTCTTATACGGTGAGAAATACTTTGAGACGTAATGCATTTGTTGAACCGCGGTCATAGCAAGTAGCGCTTCAATGGAAGTACCGAGCGATGTTGCCGTCTGTGGCATGAACTGTATCAGGCCAGTTGCTTTGCTCGTCGGGTTTTGCTTTCTTGGGTCGAATGTCTCGCCGGTTTCAAATGCCATACAGGAGCTTAAGTGACTCGGGTCGCACCCAAGATCAATCGCAAGTGCGATGACGCTGGACTTAAGTGCTGGTTCTAAGATCTTTCCCCATGCAATCGGCTGGTTGGGCATTAGCGACGCAGAAGTTAGGGGCGCCGGGAGATGGGATGTTGAGCTAACTGCCGGCGGCGGAGAGGCGACTGTTCGACGCGTTGGAAGAACCTGAGGTTGTCCGATACGACAGCGCATGATGCCGAATAGGTTCTCGCCGTTCACGACGATAGGGAGGAGATAGCCGTTTGGGCTGCGCCGGATCGGGCGTTTCGTCACAGAGTTCCCGATATTTCCTCCAATGATCCAAACCGACTCAGGCGTGACATCAACCACAACGTCGCAATGACCATCATACGCGCCCTCTTTCTGATGATCGTAGTCCACATCTGGCTCCCGACCCCAGCACACGATGTCGCCGATGGTGGGCTGATACTCGTTCAGCCGCTCGCACCAGTAGCCGGCCTCCACCCTGTTTGAAATTCGGTCTCTTATAGCCTGCGAAATGTACACAGAGTGCTTCGTCGAGTAACGGAAACGATCGCTCGCGCCGGCTTGTTTCACAACCCAGGATATGAATGCCGCAGACCACGGCCATCCTGCGCTAGTTCCGTCGACTCCCTGAGTTGACGTTCCTTCCTTCCAGTAGACACCAATCCTCGCAGCGTAACCGACCTCTTGTTCTTTGTGACCCACGGACACTGCAGCGCCATTTTCGTCGTAAACCTGGCCGCCGAAGTATTCCCATTCGGCCACGCATTGCCTTACCAGCTCATCCACAAATGCAGGTGTAGGAGAAGAGGCAGCCGGTACAACGCTAGAGAGGGGCTCGGCCTGCACTGGCGGTGTGGCAGTGACCGTATTCGGATTGCTCGGCGGCAGTCCGGCGCCGGATTCTTGAGAATATACAGCTATCAGGGTAAACGTTCCCGAGCCGTCAGCCTGAACGGTAACGTTCGCACTCACTTGGAATATGAGCTTAAGCTGCTCGGCTTCTGCTGCAGTCAAACTAGGGATTACAATTGGCGGCTTCATACGCAACTCCCGGTCGGTTAGATGTACCCTAATTCCCGAGCGATCCTATCTGCGGTCGCACCAAGCTTTGGGTCTGAAATCAACGTTTCGACGCTTTGATCGGAGGCTAGCTTCGCTTGGATCTTCCTATAGAGAACTGGGTCTAGCTTCCCCCCAACGGTCAGGGCGTTTCGCAATGCGATTTGACCAGACCCCCTCCCAAGATTGTATACAATAACACTCTGCTTTACTTGCTCTGCGATCAGCTCGTTGTCACTAACGACGCTTTGCGCTTTTAGCATCGCTGCAGTAATTGTTCCTGCCCGATAGTATTCTTCTAGATCCGACAGCGCCAATGGCAGAGGGTAGTTGATGTCATCTTGGCCCAATCGTTGAATCAGGCGACTTGCAACCATTTCCCTATTAGCTCGCATCTGAGTTTGCAGCAATTGAATCGAATTTCTCAACAAAACCTTCTCGTTGTAGACTGCCTTGGTGCCCGAAAGTGCAGAGGCAACGCCTGACAAAATGTTCTTGGTTGAGACAGGGGAGATCAGGCTCGACGTAGTGGTCAGGGCTATGTTGGTTGCCGCAGCTACGAGGTCGGACGATTGTTCGTTCGTGGTAAGCGACGTCTCGTATTTCGTGTAGGCAAGGTCGATCGCATACATTCTAGTTAGGATGTAGTCGTTTCGATAAATTCGACGTTCCCCACTCGCTAGGCTAAGATACCTATGAAAATCAGGCGCGCCAATTTGCGCCCTAATGGTCGAGACCTCTGCGTTGTAACTGTAAAGTCTGTCTGGCCCTTCGGAGAGTGACGTACATGATGCAAGCGCAACGCAAGACAAAAGCAATGCCGATATTGAATCCGCCAAAACAAGAGAATCCTTGGCAGCCAGAACCCGGATCGCCCCAAGGAGAACTTTCGGTAGCATAAAGAATGCGCTCCCCTATAAGACGCTGCGCCGCGGCCTACCGTGCCCTTTTGGGTCGGTTTCGTTTCCTGCTCGCGGTCCCGACAGAAGGTACGTCAAGCGACCTCCAAGCGCTTCTTGGGCGACCGGAGAAATGGAGGCTGAGTTCCAAGCCGAACCAGCAAGGAATGCCCAATCCCCAGTATCTTCCGCACGCTCGCCAGCGCCGCCTCGTTCACTTCGATATAGGCGACGATGTACCATTCGCCGTTTTCTTCCCTGGCCATGCCCATCGGCTCGGCACGCCACTTCAGCGCGCCATGGTGGGGCATGAAGTAGGTTTCCTGGATGCCGCCGACGGCGCTGAGGCCTTCGTCGAGAGCGTATTCCATCACCGCGCAGCACAGCTGCGTCAGCGTGCCCCTCAGTCCGGCAGTTCGTTTGTCGGGAACGACGAATGTGCGGGTCCATTCGGCCCAGTCGGGGCGCCTCGGGACGCCCGATCTTTCGCACATGTGAGAAAAAACCTCCGAGACCATATGCGGCTCGCTCGTTGGGATCAATCGAGCCGAGGTCACCACGCGACCATCTTCAATACCAAGCAGGTAAGTCGCCGCGTCGGTATCGAATTGGTCCAGCTCGCGACCGTCCGGGCTCGGAGGGCGCCAATGTTTCTGGTGCACGAAGAAGTCGTGCCGGCGGCGCAGAAACTCGTCGAATTCATTTTCGTAGAGATGCTTGTTATGCGCGTTGACTACGTGGGCCGTTATCATGGCGCGATCCCCCGATCGTTCTCGCAGGGATACTCGCAGTCGCGCTAATATACGTCACCTGTCCGATGGGACAGTTGACGCATTTAGGGATGGATCAGACGCCGGCGCACCGCCTCGACGACCGCTTGCGTGGTCGTTGCGACGCCAAAAGCCTCGCGAGCGCGCGTTGAGTGCCATTTGACCGTACGCTCGGTAAGGCCGAGGATCTGCGAGGTTTCCGATGAGGTCTTGCCGGCCGCGGCCCACAAGAGCACTTCTTTTTCGCGGTCGGTCAGCAGGCCTTCATCATCGTCATTGTCATTCGACAACGCCTGGATCGACATGCCGGCGTAGACCGCCATGGTCACCAGTTGCACCTGATGGCGCGGCGACAGGGTGCAGGACTTCATGGAAGACGCAAACGACAGCACGGATTGCCAATGATGAACGCTGAGCATCGGCACGGCGAAGCCGCTCCAGATGCCAAACTCCGTCGCCTCGCCGGCGACGCGTCGTGAGCCCTCCGTATCCGACCACTTTGCCGGGACTTCGGACCAGAGGAATGGCTTCAAAGTCTTTGCCGAATAGATGCAAACACCATCAGCCGCGGCATGCTCGGCCTCGACATAGCGGTCGAACCAGCCGGCCGGCCAGCCATTCAGTTCAACCATGGGTGCAAGCTTCTGGCCACCGAGCGGCACCCCGCTCAGGATCAGGTGCTCGAAGCCGAGATTTCGCACGGTTTCGAGCAGGTCGCCCAGCAGCGGCCCGGTAGCTGTGTGCTTCCTGCAGCGTTCGACAAAGTCGAACACGTCTGAATCGATCATGACAGAGACCCCCCGTCTCCACGCCCGAAAACAAAGCTTACCTTAAATTAGTGACTTCGAATATCCCAATAAGTGCGTCCGCGACGCAGGACGCCTGAACCAAAATCAGCTAAATCAGCCAGACTTGATCAGCGAAGCAGGCCCCCAAGCATGACGCGAGCACTGCCAAAACGAAACGAGCCGTTCCGGGCCGGCGAAACCGCGCTGCTGCTGGTCGACATGCAGCGCGTCTGGCTGGAACCCGGGGCCGATCCGGCGCATCCGGAGCGCGGTCCCGACCACTATTTCTACCGGCAGACGGCGTCGCAAACGATCCCCAACCAGGAGCGCCTGCTGGCGGCGGCGCGGACCAACGGCGTCGAGGTGGTCCACACCATCATCCAAAGCCTGACCGAGGACGGCCGCGACCGCTCGCTCGACCACAAGCTGACGCCGATCCACATCGCGCCGAGCCGGCCCGAGGGCCTGCCGGTGCCGTCGCTGGCGCCGGTCGGCGACGAGATCATGCTGCCGAAGACATCGTCGGGCGTCTTCAACTCGACCAACATCGATTATGTCCTGAAAAACCTCGGCGTGCGTTACCTCATCGTCGCCGGCATCATGACCGACCAGTGCGTCGACATGGCGGTGCGCGATGCCGCCGATCGCGGCTATCTCGTCACCTGCGTATCGGATGCCTGCGCCGCGGCCACGCGGGAGCGCCATGACGGCGCGCTCGAGGCTTTCGGCGGCTATTGCTGGGTCGCAGATACCGCCATCGTTACTGCCCGTTTCGAAGCCTTGGGAAAAGCTGCATGACCGTCGAACCGCTGGTTGCCGTCGTCACCACCGATCTTTCGGCGATCACGCGCGGCCGCTCCGTCGTCGAAAGCAGGCTGCAGAAGATCGCCGCGACCGGCGTCGGCTGGCTGCAGGCCAATCTGTCGCTGACGCCGTTCAACTCGATCGTCGATCCCAATCCCTGGGGTTCGTCCGGCGATGTGCGGCTCGTTCCCGATCTCAACGCGCGGTTCCGCACGGCGCTGACCGGATCGGCGACGCCCTTCGACATGGTCGCCGCCAACATCGTCGAACTCGACGGCAGCCCGTGGGTCGGCTGCACGCGGACCATGCTCAAGGATGCGCTTACTGAGTTGAAGGCGGCGGCCGGACTTTCCGTCATCGCGGCGTTCGAGCATGAATTCCATATCGAGGGCGACTTCGGGCCGGCTCATTCGATGTCGTTGGCAGCACTGCGCCGCGCCGACCCGTTTGCCGCCAATCTGATGACGGCCCTGGCGGAAGCCGGCGTCGCGCCCGAAGTGGTGATCGCCGAATTCGGCACCGACCAGTTCGAGGTGACGTGCGAGCCGGCCGATGCGCTTGCCGCGGCCGATCGCGCCGTCGCCATCCGCGAGATCACGCGCGAAATCGCGCGATGCGCCGGCTGGCGGGCGAGCTTCGCGCCGAAGATCGCGCCGGATGCCGTCGGCAACGGCGTCCATATCCATTTCAGTTTCGTCGACGACGCCGGCCAGCCGGCGACCTACGATCCGGCCCAGCCCGGCGGCCTTTCCAGCCAGGCTGCTTCCTTCTGCGCCGGCGTGCTGCGCCACCTGCCCGCGATTACCGCCATGACGGCGGCGAGTGTGTCGTCCTACTACCGGCTGAAGCCGCATAGGTGGAGCTCGTCCTACACCTGGCTTGCCGATCGCGACCGCGAGGCGAGCCTGCGCATCTGCCCGACGGTGACGATCGGCGGGCGCGATCCGGCGCGGCAGTACAATATCGAATACCGGGCAGCCGACGCCACCGGCAATCCCTATTTGTCGCTGGCGGCGATCGTGCGCGCCGGGCTGGAAGGGCTGAAGGCCAAGCTGCCGGCGCCGCCGCTTGTCTCGGGCGACCCGACGCTGATGAGCGTTGCCGAGCGCAAGAAGCTTGGCCTCGTGCGGCTGCCGGAAACGCTGCCGGCGGCACTCGACGCGCTCGTCGCCGACAAGACCGTGACAGGATGGTTCGCGCCGGTGTTCGTCGAGACTTTTGTCGGCCTTAAGCGGCATGAGACCGAGCGCCTCGCCGGTCTGGACCCAGTGGCTGTCTGCGACCTCTACCGGACGCTGTATTGATGGCTGAGCCGCTTGCCAACGCCATCCTACCTCAGGGTTGGCCACCCGCGGTCGACGCAATCAACGAAACGGGGCGTTCCGATATCGTTCTGATATGCGAGCACGCGTCCAATCACATCCCGGCCGAATATGCACGGCTCGGTCTAGACGGCAGCCATTTGCAGCGCCACATCGCCTGGGATATCGGCGCCGCCGAAGTGACCCGCGCTCTGTCGAAGCTGCTCGATGCTCCGGCCTTCCTCAGCTCCTATTCGCGGCTTTTGATCGATCTAAACCGGCCGCTGGGTTCCAGCGGCAGCATTCCGGTGGTGTCGGAGGACACCGGCATTCCTGGCAATGTCGGCCTCGATCCGGAGGAGCGAAGCCGGCGTGCCGAAATCATGTTCACGCCGTTTCATGACCGCGTGGCCGCCCATCTCGACGACCGGGCGAAGCAGGGCAGACCGACGCGGATCGCGACGATCCACTCCTTCACGCCGGTCTTCCTCGGTGTCGGCAGGCCCTGGCATGCCGGCGTGCTTTACGATCGGGCAATCGATTTCGGCCAGGCAGTGCTTGCCGGCCTGCGTGCCGACAGTGCGGTCAACGCCGCGGCAAACGAGCCCTACGTGATCAGCCGCGACGGCGACTACGCCATACCGGTCCATGGCGACGATCGCGGCATTGCCGCGGTCCTCATCGAAATCCGGCAGGACCTGCTGGCGAGCCGCTCCGGCATCGAGGGATGGGCGAACCGCCTGGCGGCCGCGCTGCCGGCGCAGACAAAGGCTTTGTGAACAAGCTCGGCTCAGTAGCGCAACGCGAGAGCCGAGCCGTCGGCGAAAAGCCTCCACCGTCCTCAGGAGAAGATTTGCGACAGTTCTTCGACGCTGGTGCCTTCCTTGACCTGACGCAGCTCGACATAGCTGACCGCCGTGGCGATCGACGTCACAATGGATACGATCGCTGTCACCAAGGCGCCAAGAAATATGCCAGTGGTTATGCCAAAGACCATGATCGCACGGCTAAGCACGGCCTGGATCAGCACCACAGCTATGAACAGAACAATCCAGAATCCGAACAGAGCCCAGCGGCTTCCTTTGGTAAGTTCCCGGCTGCGTTTCATGCTGCCGAAGACCCCCAGTCTTTCCTGAACCAAAACAGGCACCGCGACAGACCAACGAAGCCACAATATGATGCCAGGAACGAGCAGAAGCATCGCGCCGGCGGCGGCGCCGAGGCTCACCAGCAGCGCGATGCCTATCACCGGCAGCAGGAGGGAGATTGCCGTCTTGAGGCAATCGCCAATCAATGTTCGCTTGCCGTTCAGATCCTCGATCGCCGCACGCACCAGCGCCGCCTGCAGGATTGCCGACAGTGTCATCGAAACCAACACGGCAACGATCGTGGCAATGATTCGTTGGGCTGAGAACTCCGGAACGCCAGCCTCGACGTTGGTCGCCCATTTCCAAATCCAAAGCTGGTAAAGGAGCGTAGGCAAGCCTGAGAACAGCATTGCCAATCCGAGGCAAAGCACTGGATTGCGGCTGATGACAGCGAAGCTGTCGTTGAAAACCCTGCCGATGCGAAATTTGTTCGGCCGTTCCAGTGTCACTGACGTCATGATGCTTCCCCTGCCTCACCGCCGCATGGCTGGCGGCCCCGGCTGTAAATCTGCCAAGATTGACGGTCGCCGTCCAGCCCACTTGCAATTGTTCCGCTGCATTGTCAGTGTCGGCTGGGAACCACAGGTTGCAGGGGAGCGGGTGGCGTTGGCACAGCCAGGCACAGCGGAAGCCGAACGGCTGACCAATCTGCACAAGCAGCTGATCGCCGATGAGTCGGTCCAGTTCGACCTGCCGGACTATGTGCCGCCGAAGCCGCCCGAGTGGTTGAAGCCGCTGCAGGATTTTTTGTCGTGGCTCGGCCCCTACATGATCTATCTGTTCTGGGGGGCAGTGATATCGGGCGTCGCAATCATCCTGCTTTTGGTCTTCCTCGAGGTGAAAGGCATCGCCTGGCGGCTGCCATGGCAGCGCGCTCGGCCCGAAGTCGAAGACGAAGAAACCTGGCGCCCAGACGCCGGCGCCGCGCAGATCCTGCTGTCGCAAGCGGATGCGCTGGCCGCACGCGGCGACTATGACGAGGCGGTTCACCTTTTGCTTCGGCGCAGCGTCGCCGATATTGCCGGCCGGCTGCCGGACTTTCTGCGCCCGTCGCTCACCGCGCGCGACATCGCCAATGCCCCTTCCCTGCCGGGAAGGGCACGCCATGCGTTTACCGAGATCGCCCGCATTGTCGAGGCGGCGCTGTTCGCGCGCCGGCCGGTCGGCGCGGAAGGCTGGCGGCAAGCACGCGGCGCCTATGAACGTTTCGCGTTCCGGGATGCCTGGACGTGAGCGCACCGGCGGTCGAGGCGCAGGAGCCGTTCAATCGAAAGACACTGTTTTGGGGAATTTTCGCCAGCCTGCTTGCGGCAGCCGGTTTCTTTCTGCTGTCCACCTATGCTCCCGACTTCCGGCAGCCCGGCAATGGTGGCGCCACGCCGCTGTCGAAAAGCGGCGTCGGCTACGCCGGCCTGGCGGAATGGCTGCGGCTCACCGGCGAGACGCCGGCCATGGCGCGGACCGAGGACGATCTCGGCACCGACATGCTGCTGATCGTCACCATTTCGCCCGATAGCGATCCGGGAGCGCTCGACCACATCCTCAACCTTCGCCGGGACCAGAACACGCTCTTCGTGCTGCCCAAATGGCAGATCCTGCCGCTGCAGGAGCATGAAGGCTGGAACATGAAATTCGGGCGATTGCCCGATTCGGTGGTGAACGAATGGCTTGGCCGCATTGCCGATGCAAAGATCGGTGTCGGCCAGAGCACGGCAAAGCAACTCGACATCGAAGGCAACATGGTTGCCGCACCCGAAGAATTGCAGTGGGTGGCCGACAAGTACCCTCTCATTGCAGCCGGCAATGACAAGGCTGTGCTTACCGAGCTAGACGACAAGCCGTTCTATATCCTGACTGACCCCGACCTGATCAACAACGCCGCCCTCAAGGATCCCGAAAAGGCAGCAGCCGCGCTCGCGCTGATCGCCTTGCTCCAGCCGGACGACGGGCCGGTCATGTTCGATCTGACGCTGCACGGCGCGGGGCGAAAGTATGATCTGGCCAAGCTTCTGGTCGAGCCGCCGTTTCTGGCGCTGACACTGACGATCCTGGTCGCCGCGGCGCTGGCGTTCCTGCATGGCCTTGGCCGGTTCGGCCCGCCGCGTGCCGACCAGCGCGCGATTGCCTTCGGCAAGCGTGCGCTGGTCGATACCACGGCGATGCTCATGCGGCGTGCCGGCCGGCTGGACGAGCTGGGAGGCCGCTATGCGGCCTTGATGCGGGTGCGCGCCGGCGCGCTGCTCGGGGCACCGCAAGGGTTGCAAGGCAAAGCGCTCGACCACTGGCTCGACTCTCGCGATAAGGAGCAAGCTGGCGGATTCACGACGCGTTCGCAAGCCGCCGGCGAGGCGAAGAACCTGACGCAGATGCAACAGGCAGCAGAGCGGCTGCACGACTGGACGGCAAGGAGGCTCGGTGAACGTCGATGATGTGAAGGCCCTGGCGACACGAATCAGGGAAGAAGTGGCCAAGGCGATCACCGGGCAGCACGATACGGTCGACCTGATGCTGACCGCCTTGTTTGCAGGCGGGCATATCCTGCTCGAAGGTCCTCCCGGCACCGCCAAGACGATGACCGCACGCTGCTTCGCCCAGGCGCTTGGGATCGCCTACGGGCGCATCCAGTTCACGCCGGACCTGATGCCGGGCGATATCGTCGGCTCGAACATCTATAATTTCCAGACCGGGCAGTTCACGCTGACGCGAGGCCCGATCTTCTGCGATCTCCTGCTTGCCGACGAAATCAACCGCACGCCGCCCAAGACGCAAGCCGCATTGCTCGAGGCGATGCAGGAACATGCGGTCACGTTCGACGGCACCACGCATTCGCTCGGCCGCAATTTCATGGTCGTCGCGACCCAGAATCCGATCGAGCACCAAGGTGTTTATCCGCTGCCGGAGGCGCAGCTCGACCGCTTCCTGTTCAAGCACCGCGTCAGCTATCCCGGCCCCGAGGAAGAACGAGCCATCATCGTCCATCACGGCGGCGGCTCCGCCTCGCACGACATCGCGCAATATGGCATCGAGGCACAGACGGACCGCGAGACGCTGCAGGAGGCACTCGCAACCGTCGGCTCCGTCACCCTCGTCGACGATGTCGTCGGCTACATAGCGGCGCTGGTTCGGGCTACGCGCGAAAATGCCGATCTGGAAGTGGGGGCCAGCCCGCGCGCGGGCGCCATGCTGGCGCGAGCGGCGCGTGCCCGGGCGGCGCTAGACGGACGCGCCTATGTGATCCCCGACGACGTCAAGGCGCTGGCAGTGCCGGCGCTGCGCCATCGCGTCATCCTTTCGCCTGCGGCACAGATCGATGGCCGGCTGGTCGAGCAGATCGTCTCCGACCTGGTCGACCAGACGGAAGCACCACGTTGATCTATCCCAGCGGCCGAGCGGTATGGGCAGCTGCGGCCGGCGCGGTCCCGGCCTTCCTGGTCGCGCTGGCATTGCCGTCGTTCTGGTATCTGGGATTGCTGTGGAGTTGCCTGCTGCTTGCCTTCCTGGCGGTGGATGCCGCGGCCGGACGCGGACGGGCATCGCTGAGTGCCAGCATCGATGCGCCGCAGCAGGTCGGTGTTGGTGGGGAATTCGGCGTGCAAATCACCGCCCGTCACTCGGGGCCGCGCGCCGCGGAGGCTCGCGTCGGCCACGATGGGCGTCTGGCGCCGGTGGACAGCAGCGGCGGCGCCTTGCTGCCAACCGCCGGAGGCGGGTCGCTCTTCCTCCGCTTCCAGGCGCTGCGGCGCGGCGTCGCCAGCTTCGACCGTCTCTGGGTGCGCTGGCGCGGGCCATTCGGGCTGGTCTGGAACCAGGTCGTCCTGCCGGTGGAAAGCAAGGTTGCGGTGCTGCCCGACGTCAGCAGCGCTCGCGGCGAGGCGATCACGCTGCTGCAACATGCGGCGCTTGCCGAAGGCCATGCGCAGCGCCGCGCCGGTCAAGGCCGCGAGTTCGACGCGCTCAAGGATTACCAGCCGGGCATGGGCCGGCGGATGATCGACTGGAAGCGCAGCGCCCGCCACGGCAAGCTGTTGGCGCGCGAGTTCCGCATCGAGGAGAACAACAACATCGCGCTGGCCATCGACAGCGGACGCCTGATGTGCGAACCGGTTGACGGTGTGCCGAAGGTGGACCGGGCGGTGACGGCCGCCTTGCTGTCGGCATTCATCGCGCTGAAGGGCGGTGACATGGTCAGCTTGTTCGGCTTCGATGCAAGGCCGCGCGTTTCGAGCGGCGCGGTGCGCGGCCCCGCCAGCTTTGCGATGATCCAGAAACGAGCCGCCGAGATCGACTACTCCAGCGAGGAGACCAATTTCACGCTGGCATTGACGACGCTGGCGGCGCGGCTCGACCGCCGCTCGCTGGTCATCATCTTCACCGATTTCGTCGATCCGATCAGTGCGGAATTGATGCTGCGCACCGTGGGCCGGCTCACCGAACGGCATCTCGTGCTGTTCATGATGATGAAGGACACCGAACTGGAGGGCCTGGCCGACCTGCCGCCACGCTCCGGCGAGGATGTTGCCCGCGCGGTCGTCGCCGGAGGTCTCTTGCGCGAAAGGCAGGTCGTCATCGGCCGGCTGCGCCTGCTCGGGGCGCATGTGATCGAAGCCGACCACAACCGGCTCGGTCCGGCGCTGGTCGAGCGCTATCTGCAGTTCAAGCAGGAGGATTTGCTGTGACGGCGCCGGTACGCGGCAATGCGGTGCGCGGCGACGGGGTACGCCAGTCGTTGGCCAGCTTCCGCCGCGAGCGCGAGGCCGACTGGAAGACATTCGAGGCGCTGCTGGCGCGTGTCGAGAAGCGTGCGCCGCGGACGCTTTCCGAAGAGGAGCTGCTGTCGCTGCCGCTGCTCTATCGATCGGCGCTGTCTTCCCTTTCCGTGGCACGGGCGACCTCGCTCGACAACGCGCTGGTCGCCTATCTCGAAGCCCTGTCGCTGCGCGGTTATTTCTATCTCTATGGCGCACGCCGCGGGCTGCGGCAGCGCCTCGCCGATTTCTTCCTGCATGACTGGCCCGAAGCCATTCGCGACCTGTGGCGCGAGACATTGGTTTCGGTTGCGCTGATGGTGATCGGCATTGGTGCAGGCGCCTGGCTGGTGGCATCCGACAAGAGCTGGTTCGACGCGATCATCCCGCCCGGCCTGGCAGGAGGCCGCGGCCCCGACACCTCGGCCGAACTGCTGCGAGGCATGCTTTATGATGGCGACAATGGCTTTCTCTCGGGCTTTGCCGCCTATCTGTTCACGCACAACGTCCAGGTCGCAATCCTGGCCTTCGCCCTTGGCTTCGCCTTCGCGGTGCCGACGGTGCTGCTGATGCTGTACAACGGCTGCATGATCGGGGCGTTGTTCCAAGTCTATTGGTCCAAGGGGCTTGGCATGGAGCTCGGCGGCTGGCTGGCCATCCACGGCACCACCGAATTGTTCGCAATCTCTTTGGCCGGCGCGGCGGGCATGCGCATCGGCACCAGCATCGCCTTTCCCGGCGAATTGACACGCATGGCGGCAGCGGCTCGCGCCGGACGCATCGCCGCGAACGCCATGGTCGGGGTCTCGGTCATGCTGCTGTTTGCCGGGCTGCTCGAGGGCATTGGCAGGCAGACCATCACCAGCGACGTCACGCGCTACGGCATTGGCGGTGGCATGCTGGTGCTGTGGATCGGTTATTTCTACCTGTTCCGGGCGGTGCGGCATGGCGATCGTTAAACGCGCCGCCTTCGCGGCTATACGGCCGCTGATCACGCCCGAAGGCGTCGATCTCCGGATAAAGTTGGCCGACGCCGGCACGCGGGCCTCCGCCTTCCTGCTCGACATCGTGTTCATCGCCGTGGCTGCAATCGTGATCACGATCGTCGCGCTATTCGGGGTGGGAGGCCTTGGCAGCGAGGGATTTCAGCCGCTCTTCGTCGTCTGGATCATCCTGATCTTCTTTCTGCGCAACGCCTACTTCATCGTCTTCGAAGCGGGCCGGCGCGCGGCTACGCCCGGCAAGCGGATCGTCGGCATCCGGGTCGCGTCGCGCAGCGGAGACGGCCTGTCGATCGACCAGGTGATCGCCCGCAACCTGATGCGCGAGATCGAGGTGTTCCTGCCGCTGTCGATCATCGTTGGACGCAGCGGGACCGACCTTGCCGACACGCTGACGACGGTGTTCGGACTGGTGTGGACGCTGCTGTTTGCCTTGTTCCCGCTGTTCAATCGAGACCGCATGCGGATCGGCGACCTGTTGGCGGGAACCTGGGTGGTCGAGGCGCCGAAGCGCGCCTTGCTTGAAGACCTGTCGGCACGGCAGGATCCGGCGGCCGGCGCCTTCCGGTTCAGCCACGACCAACTCGATGCCTACGGGATTGCCGAACTCCACAAGCTGGAGGAGGTGCTGCGCCGCGACGACTATTTCGCCCTGCGGACGGTTGCCGAAACGATCGCACGCAAGATCGGCGCAGCACCCCAAGCCCATGACGCACGCGCATTCCTGACGGCTTACTACGGCGAGCTACGGGCGCATCTCGAACGCAAGCTGCTGCTGGGCAACCGCAGGGCCGACAAGCATGCGCGGTAACAACGCTCCACAAGGCTGTCATGAACACATCTCTATCCGAGCTTGAACTTCAAGAGATGGAAGCCCGAGTTGCCGCGGCCCAGACCGGCCCGTGGAAATCGTGGGTCGAGGGCCGGGATTTTTCCGGAGGATCGAATTTCATCCAAACCGGCCAAGGACCGGATAGAGGTGAAGACATCGAAATGACTGGTGCGACGATTGCCGACCAGGATTTCATTGCCGCCGCTCGCCAGGACATCCCTCGCCTGATCGCCGAAGTCCGCAGGCTACGTGGAATTGCTAATCGCACGAATTGAATTCGTGGTCGTTTTTCGACAATCCTGCCGACTCTTCTGCCCTACCCCACCCACTTCTCATAATCGGACACCAGCAGATGCAGCGGTGCTGTGTCCTCGTCGATGTCCGCGAAGCGGCCGATCGGCTCGCGGAAGACGTTGTCGGTGAGATCGTCGTTGACGGTCGAGACCTCGCCGATCAGCACGTCCTTGCCCTCGGCCCAGAAGGCGTGCCAGACGCCCGGCAGCAAAGTGACGCTCTGGCCTGGGTCGAGCATCAGCAGCCCGCCCGCGGGCAGCCTGTGGATGGTTCCGTCGACAGGCACCGATACTTCGGCCTTCGGATCGATGCCGCCATCGCGATCATGCATGAACAGCTCCAGCACCAGCTTGCCGCCGCCACGGTTGATGATGTCCTCGGCCTTGATGTTGTGGCGGTGCATCGGCGACAGCTGATCCTTGCGCGAGATCATGATCTTTTCGGCATAGAGCATGCCCATGCCCTTCTTCATGTCCTCGTAGCGGCCGTTGCGAACGGTGAACAGGAATAGGCCGAGCTCGTCGAATTTCTCCTGGCCGTAATCGGTGATGTCCCAGCCGAGCCGCGACGAGAAGATTGCCGACGAATCCTGCCGGCGCGCCTTCATCTCTTCCGGCGACCAGTAGGCGAAGGGCGGCATGATGTAGCCGAACGAGCGGATGAAGGCGTCGGCGTCGCGGATGATGTCGTTGATGGCGGAGCGTTTCATGATCGTGGTTCCTTCCCGTCGCTTTGCGAGCGCTAGAACGGTTCATCGTTTCACGGAAACGCCGAACCGCTCTATCTTTTTTTTGGACGCAATTCCGGACGGAAAACCGTTTCACACTTTTCCTGGAATTGCTCAAACCGCAATAGCCGAACGTCCATCCGGTGTCGATGCAAACTGCTGTCGCTGGCCCCATGACATGCGGTCCGATCAGGGCCATAAGGTCAACCAATTTTCCGATGGGTGAGACCATGCGCAGCATAGACGACCTCGATACGCCGGCGATCCTGATCGATGCCGGCCGCGCCGAAGCCAATATCGCGCGGGCGCAGGCCCATGCCGACCGGCACGGGCTGAAGCTCAGGCCGCACATCAAGACCCACAAGCTGCCCTACTGGGCAAAGAAGCAGGTCGCTGCCGGCGCCGTCGGCATCACCTGCCAGAAGATCGGCGAGGCCGAGGTCATGGCCGATGCCGGACTGACCGACATCTTTCTGCCCTACAACATCGTCGGGCGGGCCAAGCTGGAGCGCCTCAAGGCGCTGCACGGCCGCGTAACCCTGTCGGTGACAACGGACAGCATGGACACGCTGATGGGACTTGCCGCCACCTTTACCGATCCCGGCCACCGCCTGCCGGTGCTGGTCGAATGCGACACCGGCATGGGCCGCTGCGGTGTGCAGTCGGCCGGCGAGGCAGTCGCGCTGGCGAGCGAGATCGACAAGGTCCGGGGGCTCGTCTTCGGCGGCTTGATGACCTACCCGGGGGCTGGCCGCGCCGCCGAGACCGAGGCGTGGCTCGCCGATGCGCAGCAAGCACTTGCCACAGCCGGCCTTGCTTGCGAGCGCATCTCCAGCGGCGGCACACCCGATATGTGGCGTTCCGGCGAGCATAGCGTCGTTACCGAATACCGGCCCGGCACCTACATCTATCTCGACCGCTACCAGGTCGCCAAAGGCGTCGGCAGCCTCGACGATTGCGCACTGACGGTGCTGTCGACGGTGGTCAGCCGTCCAACGCCGACACGCGCCATCCTCGACGCCGGCAGCAAGGCCCTGTCGAGCGACAGGCTGGGGCTCGCCGATTTCGGCGAGCTGCTGGGCATTTCAGGCGCAAGGGTGACCAGCCTCAGCGAAGAGCACGGCAATGTCACGCTGTCAGGCGGCGCCGAGCTTCGCATCGGCGAGCGCGTGCGCGTCGTGCCCGACCATTGCTGCGTCGTCACCAACCTGTTCGACGAGGTGCATCTGATCGAAGGCGACAAGGTGATCGAGACGCTCCCGGTCAAGGCGCGAGGACGGATGGGATGAGTCCAGCTGGAGCGCGTGCGCTTCAGGTACAAAATCCTTCAAACGCTGGAGGGACAGCGCCCCCCTCTGGCCTGCCGGCCATCTCCCCCTCAAGGGGGGAGATCGGTACCTTCGCCGGTAGCGCCTCTCTTTCAACATTCGCGATTGGCGAAACGATAGGTGACATTCAATCTCCCCCCTTGAGGGGGAGATGTCCGGCAGGACAGAGGGGGGCGCGAAGGAACTCGACGAAGATCAGCTAGCCTGTCTCGCGGCAACCCGGCGCATCGAAATGACGCGGCGGCGGCGGATTTCGGTGCGCATCGCCATCAGATGCAGCGCAAAGAACAGCACTGTGAAGCCGAGTGCCATCACCAGCAATGGCCACAACAGGCTTGGATCGATGGTCGGGCCGCCGAGCCGGAACACCGACGCCGGCTGATGCAGCGTGTTCCACCAGTCGACCGAAAATTTGATGATCGGAATGTTGATGAAGCCGACCAGGGTGATGATGGCGGCGGCCCAGGCGGCGCGCCCGGCATCGTCGAGCGCGCGGGTCAGCGCGATGATGCCGAGATACATCAGGAACAGGATGAAGACCGAGGTCAGCCGCGCGTCCCACACCCACCAGGTGCCCCACATCGGCTTGCCCCAGATCGAACCGGTGATCAGTGCAAGGGCGGTGAAGACGGCGCCGATAGGTGCCGCCGATTTCAGCGCCACGTCGGCCAGCGGATGGCGCCAGACCAGCGTGCCCAGTGCCGAGACCGCCATCAGCGTGTAGCACATCATGGCAAGCCAGGCGAAAGGCACGTGGATATACATGATGCGAACGGTGATGCCCTGCTGGAAGTCCTCGGGCGCCGTGAAGCTCATGTAGAGGCCGACAGCGAGGATGATGGCGGCAACGCTCGCCAGCCACGGCACGACCTTGTCGGCCAGCCCGACGAACCGCGTCGGGTTGGCAAGGTCCATCCAGCCGGAGAGGCGTGAAGTCGTATCGCTCATGCCGCCTTACATAGACCGCCGGCGGAGTTGCGGCAACCGCAGCGGCGGTACGTCTTCCCTTCTCCCCTTGCGGGAGAAGGTGGATCGGCGCGTAGCGTCGAGCCGGATGAGGGGTCTGGACGGAGTGAGGCGCCAATGATCGCCGTGCGCCGAAGTCTGGATTTTGGATGAAGATTTGCGCCAAGCTGGAGCACCCTCATCCGACCTCGCTTCGCGAGGCCACCTTCTCCCGCAAGGGGAGAAGGCAAGCCGCGCTGCTCAAGCGGCTTCGTTCACCGGCCGGCTGAGGCGGCGGACCTCCTCGTCGTTGAGCAGGCCGCCGGCGCGCAGCAGGCTGGCGAAGCGACCGTTGCGCAGCGACAGTTCGGTGAACCCGCCCATCTCGACCACCCGGCCCTTGTCCATGAACACGACCAGATCGGCGTCGCGAACGGTGGTCAGGCGGTGGGCGATGATGAAGGTGGTGCGGCCGCGCCGCAATTCGTCGATGGCGTCCTTGACGCGGTCTTCCGTCTCGACGTCGAGCGCGCTGGTCGCCTCGTCGAGAACCAGGATGGGCGCGTCCTTCAGCACGGCGCGGGCGATCGCGATGCGCTGGCGCTCGCCACCGGACAGCTGTCCGCCGCGTTCGCCGACGACCGTGTCGTAGCCCTCGCACTTTGACAGGATGAAATCCTGCGCGGCGGCGGCATTGGCCGCGGCATGGACCTCGTCATAGGTCGCCTCCGCACGGCCGACGCGGATGTTGTCCTCGATCGAGCGGTTGAGCAGGCCAGCGTCCTGGAACACGGTGGCGATCGAATGGCGCAGCGACTTGCGGGTCACCGTGCGGGTATCGATGCCGTCGATCAGGATGCGTCCGCCGGACGGCGTGAAGACGCGCTGCAGAAGGTTGATGAGCGTGGTCTTGCCGGCGCCCGTCGGGCCGACGATGGCGACGGTCTGGCCGGCCTGGACCTCGAACGACGCGTCGTCGACGCCCTGCCCGGAATTGCCGAACTCGAAGCAGACATTCTCGAAACGCACATGACCCGTGACGTTGACGAGATCGCGCAGCCCATCGGGCTCGGCGGCGTCGGATGCAGAGTCCTCGAGATGATAGAATTCCTCGAGCTTGGCGCGCGCCTCGGAAATCTGGTTGGCGAAGGCGGACATCTGGTCGAGCCGGGCAATCAGCAGCGTGGCAAAGCCGGTAAAGGCGATGACGTCGCCGATGCGCAACTGGCCGTGCGTCACCAGATAGGCGCCAATCAAGAGCACCACCATCATCGAAATCGTCGACGACAGGCGGTGCAGCGCGTTGGCCATTGCCCACCAGTCGAGCACGGGGTTCTGCACATCGAGCAGATTCTTGACGTAGTGCTTCAGCGCCTCGGTCTCGTGGCCGATGCGGTTGTAGCTCTGCAGGACGGCGACGTTGCTGACCGAGTCGGTCACATGCGCAAACACCTTGTGGTAGTGACGCTCCACGGCCGCCTGGCCTTCCTTGGTGCGCCGCATCACCAGCCGTCCGATGCCGACATAGAGCGCGCCAAGCGCCAGCAGTACCATCGACATGCGGATATCCATGCTGAGCGCCGTGGGCACCAGCAGAACCAACGCGACCGCTGTCGACAGGTGCTGCCTCATGAATTCGAGCCAGAGGCTGAACAGGGTCTCGACCGCCCGCAGAAGCGTGTGCAGGGAATTGGAGGTGCCGCGCTGATGATGCCAGGCAAGCGGCATGGTGATGACGCGCTCGAACGACTGGCAAAGAACCTCGCTGCGCCGCTGGTGGGCAAAGCGGTCGGCGCCGCGCGCCACCAGAACGAAGGCGACGATATTGAAAGCGCCGATGCCGGCCCACATTGCGAGCGTCGAGAACACCGAGCCGCGGTCCGAAATGGCATCGATCACCCGGCCGAACATGATCGGCTCGAGGATGGCGATAATGGCAAGCGTGACATTCGCCCCGCAGATAAACGCAACGCGTTTCCTGTCGGCAGCGAGATAACCGAGCGCTCGCCAGTAGATTTGCAGAAGTGACACTTCAGCTACTCCGCCAATTATTTATGGTGCAGTGCGTCATTTTTTGACTCGTACCGGTTGACGCGTCGCAAAACAATGCTCGTCTAGCTCTTCCGTTCCCATTCCGCGAACAAAAGATGACGACGCTTCGAAATTTGCCGTGATCGTCTAACAGTTTGAGATAAAAGGTGAAATGTCAGCGTTGCGGCAAAATCATGGCAGCTGGAAAGCACTGCCACAATTTTAATCAGCAAGACCCTGGGCACGACGTCTAAAGTCGTGTGCAGGCATTCAGCAAGGTCAACCGCAAATATAACCGGTAGCGGCACTTGGAGCGCCCGTGCGTGCCCTGGGAACGCTAAGCGACGCTCCAAGCCCTTGAATCTAGGCCGGTATTCTGACGACCACCTCGGCACTATCTCCGGCTTTTGGCTCGAAGGACGAAGATTTGGTCTTCGTGCCATTCACTTCAAGTGAGATGGCCCGGGCCTTTTTGTCGCGGACGACGCGTACCTTGATCTCGGCGCCCAGCATCTTCAGAGTTGCCGAATAGCCGTCCCAATGGCTAGGAAGTCTCGGCGTGAACTGGAGGCGCTGTCCGCGGCGCTCTATGCCGAGAATGCTCTCGACCGCGGCGCGATAAAGCCAGCCCGCCGACCCGGTATACCAGGTCCAGCCGCCGCGGCCGCCCTTGTCTTGCCCGGAATAAACGTCGGCCGCGACGACATAAGGTTCCACCCGGTAGCGCTCTGCCGCGGCTTCGTCGAGCGCATGGTTGACCGGATTGAGCATTGAAAGGCAACGGTAGGCATCGTCGGTGCGACCCATCTCGGCGAGCGCAATGACGAACCATGTTGCCGCGTGCGTGTATTGGCCGCCGTTTTCACGGACCCCCGGCGGATAGCTCTTGATGTAGCCCGGGTCCTTTTCCGTCTTCGAGAAGGGCGGGGTGAACAGTTTGGCGATCTTGAGGTCGTCGTCGACGAGCGCTTTCATCGCCTGCGCCATTGCCGTGGTCGACCGCGCCGGGTCGCCATCGCCCGAAAGCACGCTCCAGGACTGGGCGATCGAGTCGATCTTGCACTCGTCCGACTTGCGCGAGCCGAGCGGCGTGCCGTCGTCGAAGCTGCCGCGCCGATACCACTCGCCATCCCAGGCGGTGCTTTCCAGCGCCCGCTTCAGCACCTCGGCGTGCTTCGTCCAGGCCTGCACGCGCTTGGCATCGCGCTCCGCCTTGGCGACAGCGGCAAAGTCGCCCAGCGTCTTCAGCAGGAACCAGCCCAGCCACACGCTCTCGCCCTTGCCGTGCTCGCCGACGCGGTTCATGCCGTCGTTCCAATCGCCGCCGAGGATCAGCGGCAGCCCGGCCGGGCTGCTGCGCTTGACGGCAAGATCGAGCGCCCGCGCGCAATGGTCGTAGAGCGAGGCTGTCTTCTTCGAGATTTCCGGGATGAAGAAAGCATCGTGCTCGCCTTCGCCCAGCGCCTGCCCTTCGATGAAGGGCAGTTGCTCCTTCAGGATCGCGGTGTCGCCGGTCACCAGCAGGTAACGGGCCGTGGCGTGGGCCAGCCAGACGACGTCGTCCGAGATCATGGTGCGGACGCCGGCCTCAGTGCGCGGCAGCCACCAATGCTGCACGTCGCCTTCGGGGAATTGCCGCCGCGCCGCATTGAGTATCTGATCACGCGCCAGCTTGGGGTCATGCGCCAGCAAAGCCAAGGTATCCTGCAACTGATCGCGGAAGCCGAAGGCACCGCTCGCCTGATAGAACGCAGAGCGGGCACGGATGCGGCAGGCCAGGCTCTGATAGGGCAGCCAGTGATTGACCATAGCGTCGAGTGCCTTGTCCGGCGTCTCGACCTGGATTGTGTCGAGAAAGCCGCGCCATGTGCGCTCGTTGTCGGCCAGCCGCTGATCGAAATCCCTTGAGCGATGGGTCTGCACCAGCGCGCTGGCCGCCTCGGGCGAGGCCGCGTCGCCGAGCAGCCAGAGCAGCGTGACGTCGCCGCCGGCAGCGATGTCGATGTCGCGTGCGATGGCCGCGCAGGGATCGTCGCCGGCCTCGACACGGCCGGACAGGCCGGCGCCGCTCAGCACGGCATGCGGAAACTCGCTCGTGCCTTGCCTGCCGATGAACTCGCCGCGATCGGCGGTGACCGAATGCACAGCACCGTCGGCGGCCAGAAAGGCGATCCGCTCGCCGAAATCGAGCCCATAGGGATTTTGCGCCAGCAATGCGCCGGTTGCGGCATCCCTCGACGGAACGATGCTTGCAGCGGTGCGCGAGCGATGGCCGCCAAGAACCCATTCCGCATAGGCGTAGACGCGCAGCCGCATCGGCACCGAACCCGAATTCTGGATGCGCAGCCGCGATATCTTCACCGGATCGACGGGATCGACAACATGGGTCAGGTCCATCGACAGCGGCCCGCGTTTTGAGCGGAACGTCGAAAAACCCTGCCCGTGCCAGGTTTCGTAGGTCATTGTCGGATCACGCACCACGGCAGCCATTGGCGAGAACGCCCTGCCATTGGCATGATCGTAGATATAGATGCCCTCGCCCGGCCGGTTGGTGACCGGATCGTTCGACCATGGCGTCAACTGATAGTCGCGGCTGTTGCGGCTCCAGGTGAAGGCAGCGCCTTCAGCCGAAATGTGGAACCCGAACGATGGGTTGGAGATGACGTTGATCCACGGCTGCGGCGTCGTGCGCCGGCCGGCAAGACGCACGACGTAGTGGCGTCCGCCGCCGTCGAAGCCGCCGAAACCGTTCCATTGGTCGAGCCCGCTGCCGTCGACGCGGCCCTCGATTAGTGCCTGGGCGGCAGATGCTTGCGACGTCGGCACCGGCAAGGACGGCTCGCGAAGCGCTGCAAGGTCTGCCGGCTGGAGGGGTGCGTCCCGCGCCTGCAGTGCCGCGGCCTCGGCGCGCTCGATCTGGTCGAAGATGGTGCCGTTGCGCGTATGCAGCACCACCCGAGCGACGGCGAGCAAGGTCCTGTAGGTCATTTCCTCCATCAGATCGCGGCGCACTGCGAAGATGTGCTGGCGGGGTCCGAGTTCCTTGCCGCGCAACCGGCTGTTTTCGCACAGCGTCTCCACCGCGCGCTGCAGGTCCTGCACGTAGGATGACGCCTGCTCGTTGACGACGACAAAATCGATCATCATGCCGCGAGCGCGCATGTATTCCTGGAAGCGAAGCGCCTGGGCGACGATCTCCAGATCGGCGACATCGGCGATCCTGACCAGGAAAATCGGAAAATCGCCGGATATGCTGGTCGGCCACAGGCTGGACTGCCTGCCGAGCCCGGAGACGATGGATTCGCCCGGAAGGCGCAGGAACGGATCGGGATAGATCAGATAGCGCGCCAGCTTCTGCACATTGGCGGCGTCGGACAGGCTGAGGCCAAGGTGCCGGGTCTGCACCTGCGAGCGCGTCCAGGCGAGCATCGCCTGGCGGGCGAAGCTTTCGGGATGGTCGAGCCGTGCGATGGCGGCATCCAATTCGGCGCGATGGGTACCGACGACGGTCCAGAACGTCAGCGAAATCTTCTTGTTGGCCGGCACACGCACCTGCCGGCGAAGCGATGCGATCGGATCCAGGGTGAAGCCGGAATGGCCGCCAAGCTTGGCGCCGGGATCAAAGGCAGCCGCTTCGGTGATGGTGCGGCCGCGGCCGATGAAGGCGCGCCTGTCGGTTTCCGCCTCGGCGTCTCGCGCCGATCCAGACGGGTCGGTGACGAAATGCACCATGGTGACGTCGGGTTCGTCCTTTTCGCGCTTGCCCCTGGTGGCGAAGATCGCGCCGTTGTTCGGCGCGATCTCGGTTTCCACGAACATCTTCGAAAAAGCCGGATGGGCATTATCCGAGGGCTCGGAGCCCAGCACCAGTTCGGCAAACGAGGTTACTTCGATATGCCGGTCGGCGGGGCCATCATTGTGGAGCGTCACCCGTCGGCCCTCACCATTGCCTTCCGAGATGACGATGCACTCGACTTCCGAACGCAGCGATCCAATCGATTTGACGAAGCTCGCCTTGTCGTCGGAGAACAGCGTCTGCGCACGCTCGCCGGCGGCGCGCTTCGGCTCGGCGGTGGCCGACCACCAGTCGCCGTTGCTGGCGTCGCGCAGGAAAATATAGGAACCAAGGCGGTCCTCGGTCGGATCCGGCTGCCAGCGCGTGACGGCAAGTTCGCCCCAGCGGCTGTACCCGGAGCCGGTGGCGGTCACCATGACCGAATAGCGGCCATTGGACATGACACTGGTCGAGCGGAGCGCCCTGAGCGGATCGAGCACGATGCGGGTATCCGGGCTTTCCAGCTCGGTCTCGTCCTTCGAGCGCTCGTCGGCCTCGGTCCTGACGGTCGCAGTCGGGATGTCGCGCGGCGCCCTTTCCTGCAGCAGCAATTCGGCCGACTCGATCACCGGATCGCTGTGGAAGCGGTCGCGCAGGCGCCCTTCGAAGATCGCATCGGCAACTGCGGCAATCGACATGCCGGAGTGGTGGGCCATGTAGTTGAGCACGACGGCGTGGTCGGTGCCCTCGGGAACGCGTTGCGGCGTGAAATCCACCGCGTCGTAAAAACCGTGCCGGCCCAGTGCGCCCAGCCGCCTGAGCTTGGCCAGGTTCTGGACGGATTCATGCGGCGTGAACTGCGCTGCCAGCACGGTCGCGTAAGGCGCGATCACCGTGTTTTGGCCAAGGCCGCGCTTCAGGCCGAGCCCGGGCACGCCGAAATTGGTGTACTGATAGGTCAGCTCGCGGTCGCGGGCGTTGTAGGCCGCTTCCGAAATCCCCCAGGGAACGTTCTTCGAACGGCCATACTGGATCTGGCGCTTGATGATGAGCTTGCTGGTCTGGTTGAGAATGCTGCCTTGCGGCTCCTTCATCACCAGTGGCGGCATCAGATATTCGAACATCGAGCCGGACCAGGACATCAGTGCGCCCTGGAAGCCGATCTCGACGATCGGCCGGCCGAGCCGGAACCAGTGCTCGGTCGGCAAATCGCCCTTGGCGATGGCGAACAGGCTGGTCAGCCGCGCCTCGGAGGCCAAAAGATCGTAGCAGCTTTCGTCGAGCTGATGCTCCTCGACCCGGTAACCGATCGACAAGAGCTTGCGTTCGGGCCGCATCAGGAACGAGAAATCCATCTCGAAGGCGAAACGGCGCGTGCGCTCGCGCAACGTCAGAAGCTTGGCCCGCAATGCCGCGACGGCGTTTTCGTCGCTGTGCGCGTCGTGCACATGCGCCTCGCAGGTGGCTTCGAGCCTGGCCGCCCAATCGGCGATGGTGTCGCTCTGGGTCGACGCTGCCTCGGTATGGATGGCTGTCGCGAGCTTGCGTATCTCGCCGGCCAGGACGGCCAGGTTGATGGTGCGGATCGACGCCATCTCCGGCTGCGCCTTGATCAATTCCACCGCCCGCCGCATGCCGTCGAGACGGTCGGCGAGCCGCTGGCGCAAGGGCCGCAATTGACGCCGGTCGTCGGGCAGTTCCTCAAGGCTTTCGTCGAGGATGGTGACGGTGTCGAGGATGCCTTCGAAGTCGCCCTGCACATGCACCGACGGCGCTTCGGCCCATTCGGCGCAGGCAGCGGCCACGGCCACCAGATGGCCGGCGAGATTGCCGCTGTCGACCGCCGAAATGTACAGCGGGTAGAGCGGCTTCAGGGTCGTCGTGTCATACCAGTTGAAGAGATGGCCGCGGTCGCGCGGCATGCTCTCGATGGTCGACATGGTCGCGTCGATGCGGTTGACGGCGTCGGAGAGGCTGATCCAGCCGAAATCGCGTGCCGAAATCACCGACAGCAGGTAGACGCCGATATTGGTCGGCGAGGTGCGGGGCGCCACCACGGGGGCCGGGCTTTCCTGGAAATTATCCGGCGGCAGATGGTGATGCTCGGCCGTCACGAAGGTCTCGAAATAGTGCCATGTACGTCGCGCCACGGTGCGCAGCGCGTGGATGTCGGCGGCCGATATGCGCAGGCGGTCCTCGGTTTCGGCCGAACGGCTGATCCAGCAGGCGATGGCGGGCGAGCCGATCCAGAACAAGGCAAAGAAGAAGGCGACGAAGGCGCCGGTGGAATCGGCCAGCACCGGGACAGCGAGGCCGACGACGCCGATGATCACCGCGCCGTACATGATGCTGTAATAGGAGCCGAGATCGTTGTCGCCGCCCTTGTGTGCCTGCGAGGCGGTGCGCCATTCGAGCAGGTTCTGGCGGCTGACGAACAGGCGGTAGAGCGTGCGGATGATCGCGTCGCCCATCATCCAGGCAAGATGCGCCATCAGCACGATCTTCAGCGCCACCAGGGCGGTGCCGAAGGCAACGTCGCGTGCCAGTGCCGAGAAATGGCCGCGCGGCGTCTGGTCGCCGCTCTTCGGCAGGATGGCGTCGACAATGTCGAAAGTGGGCGCCATGAACAGCGTGAGGATCAGCAGCGCCTGCCATTGGGCGGCCTGCGTGAAGGGCAGCAGCGTCCAGCCGGCGATCGCGGCCATCACCCAGAAGATCGGCGTCACCGAGCGGCGCAGATTGTCCACCATCTTCCAGCGCGACAGCGCCGGCACGTTTGAGCGCGGGCCAAGAATGAAGCCCAGAAGCTGCCAGTCGCCGCGTGCCCAGCGATGGTGGCGCGACGCGTCGACCGAATAGCGGGTCGGATAGTCCTCGACCAGTTCGACGTCGGTGACCAAGGCCGAGCGCGCCAGGGCGCCTTCGAGCAGATCATGGCTGAGGATGGTGTTTTCCTCGATGCGGCCCTTCAACGCCGCCTCGAAGGCGTCGACATGGTAAAGACCCTTGCCGGTGAAGGAACCGTCGCCGAAGATGTCCTGGTAGAGGTCCGACACGGCAAAGACGTACGGATCGAGCCCGCGATTGGCGGAAAAGACACGCTGAAAGAACGATGCCTCGTCGCCACTGGTCAGCGACGCGGTGATACGCGGCTGCAGGATGGAATAACCTGCCGTAACCTCGCGCCGTGCGACATCGAAATGCGGACGGTTGAGCGGGTGGCAAAGCTTGCCGGCCAGCGCAGCGACGGCGTCGCGGGTGGTGCGGGTGTCGGCGTCCAGCGTCATCACGTGGACGACGCTCTCCGGCAATGGCACTTCCAACGGCAGGAAGGTGGTGTCGCTGTCGCCGCGCAGCAGAAGGTTCAATTCGTGCAGCTTGCCGCGCTTGCGCTCCCAGCCCATCCAGACGCCTTGCGATGCGTTGTAGAGCCGGCGCCGATGCAGCAGATAAAAGCGCGGCGCCCCTTCCGAGGGATAGCGGGCGTTCAGCCTGGCGATTTCGGCGCGGGCGAATTCGAGGATTTCGACATCCGCCGTATCGATCTCGGTCTTCGAGTCCGGCCAGTCGGAAAGCAGCGCGAAATAGACTTCGCCCGCCGTGTTGGCGAGGTGATGCACCTCGATGTTGCGGATGTTCTCCTCGACATCGTCGCGCGAGCCGATCAGCGACGGCACCACCACCAGCGTGCGCGCCTCGGGCGGCACACCGTGCCTGAAATCATAGCCGATGAGACGCGTCGGCTTCAAAAACAGCGAGACGACGGTGTTGAAGAATGCAAGCGCGCCTTCGCTGGCCGGCACCGCGAACAGGGCCAGCATCAGGACGATCGACGGCACCGACAGGCCGAGATTGGCAAGCGCATTGCCGGAAACGACCAGAAGCAGGACCGTCAGCGCAAACACCGGCACGACGATGCCCAGCCATCCGGTCTTGCGGAAGGTCCGGTTGAGCGTCTTGCCGATGGTCGGCCGGTAGCCGATCGACCGCTCGAGCTCCTGCCGGCGCGGGCCGACCAGAAAGAAGCCGACGTCGGTGTGAGCGATCGGACCGCTTTCGGAGCCCGGTGCATCGGCAGCATGGCCGGCGAGCTCGATCGCCCTTTCGGCAACGCGAAATTCGGAGAGATCGGAACGGCGCGCCAGCTCCTCGATCGCAGTCCGGTATTGGTCGCGCGAAAAGAAATCGAGCGCGGCGAAATCGGTGCGTTCGCGCAGCAAGGTGTCGATGCGGCTGACGCCCTCGAACCACACCGTCCAGTCGATGTCGTTGATCAGGCGCAGGCCGCGGATGATGTTGCCGGTGGTCACGTTGCCGCTGGACAGCGTGTGGTGCTCGCTGAGGATGATCTCCTCGGCGTCGGAGCCGGTCCTTTCCAGCTCGCCCTCCAGCCATTCCAGCGCCCTGCCGGCATTTTGCGAGCCGTCACGCAGCCGGTAGAGCAACTGGGTGGCGAAGGTGGTGTCCTGCGCATGGGCGCTGTAGTGGGAAAGTATCGCCTGCCGGTCGGCGCTGTCGTCCGTCGCCAGCACACGGTCGGCGACCTCGTTGGCGATCTGGCGCAGTTCCCGCGTGCGATTGACGCGGACCGCGATGCGGCGAAGGTTCTCGATCAGGACGAAGCGCAGCAGCGACGGCAGCGCCCATAATTCGCCGATCTTCAGCGGCTCGACGGACTGGAAGCCTTCGACGATCGCCTTGAACATGGCCGACGAGACGGAACTGTCGGAATGCGCGACATAGGTCCACGCGACCGCCAGTGCGCGCGGCACGCTGGATCCGTCGGACAGTTTCAGCGTCGGCAACTGGCGATAGAAGCGGCGCGGCAGGTCGCGCTTGACCTGGAAAATGGTCTCCTCGACCAGGTAATTGTTGTCGAGCAGCCACTGCGCCGCGGGCGTGATCGTTTCGCCCCTCGCCTGGGCAGCGTTGGTGGAACGGTAGACATCGAGAATCTTCCTGGCGCTGTCGCGGATGCGCGCCTGAAAATCGAAAGGCGTCAGACCGAACAAATCCTTGGCATCGCCGTTGGCAAGGGCTGCGCCCAACGCTCGCAGCCGATCTTCCGGCAGGAAATGGGAGCGTATCGGCTCGTCGGTGACAGCCGGGAAGCTGGCGCTCGTCTTTTCGATCTGTGCGAGATTGGTCTGGATATTCATCTAAGGTTCCGTGTTGGGGACGCAGTGCGGCGTCACCGCCACGGCAATGTCCCTAAAACCGGTCCAAATGCAATTGGTTGCATCGCAACACTTGGCCGAATGTTTGTTTCCGCACCACGACAAGGTGTCGTCTTTCGACAACGTCCAGGCGAGCGCTCCGAGCATCGTTTCGGCCTCTGATCGGCGGAAGATTCAGGCTTTTTCGTGATGCAGCGACCAGCTTACGCGATATTTGGCCGGCATCGCGATCATGTTTGGAAACAGGCGTTAATCGTTGCCGGCAATGAGGTCGATGCGGATCACGAACAGCATCGCCGGCCGGACGGGATCCAGGTGCAGTTCAGGTGCTTGCGGCCCGAGCAACAGCGCATCGAGCGGCCTAAGTTGCATGGGCGCTGCGCCGGCCACCCCGAGCTCGCCGTAGACGCACAGGATGAGCGTTGCGTCGGCTTTGGCCCGGATTTCCGTCGGAGCCGAAATCAGCAGGCGCTCGACCGCGTGGGCCGCCCGGGCGCGGCGGGTCATGACGTTGAGGTCGGTGATGGGACCGGCGATCAGCGTGGCTTGCGTCGGCACGTCGGCTGGAAAGGCAAGCGGTGCGGAAGCGTTGGTGATTTCGACCGGCAGCCGGCCGGCGATGTCGAGGACCATGCCCGCGCCTTCCAGCAAGGCCAAAGTCCGGTCGACGCCGGGAAACCCGGAAAACGGGCCGCCGCCCTCGACCAGCGCCATCGAGACGCGCCAGTCGAAATCGTCGAGCCCAGCGCCTGGCGGCGAGACGGCGATCTCCGTCGTCACCCCGCCGCCATTCTTCCATGGCATCGACCGGTATTCCAAGGCCCGAAGAATGCGCAAGGTACGGCTCAGCCCAAAATGCCGGGCAGGTTGAGCTGGTTCTCCCTGGCGCACTCGATCGCGATGTCGTAGCCGGCATCGGCGTGGCGCATGACGCCGGTCGCCGGATCGTTCCACAATACCCGCTCCAGGCGCTTCGCCGTCTCGGGCGTACCGTCGGCGACGATGACCATGCCGGCATGCTGGGAAAAGCCCATGCCGACGCCGCCGCCATGGTGCAGCGACACCCAGGTGGCGCCGGACGCGGTGTTGAGCAGCGCATTGAGCAGCGGCCAGTCGGATACCGCATCCGAGCCGTCCTTCATCGCTTCCGTCTCGCGGTTCGGCGAGGCGACCGAGCCGGAGTCGAGATGGTCGCGGCCGATGACGACCGGTGCCTTCAGTTCGCCCCTGGCGACCATCTCGTTGAAGGCGAGGCCGAGCCGGTGGCGGTCGCCTAGCCCAACCCAGCAGATGCGCGCCGGCAGGCCCTGGAAGGCAATGCGCTCGCGCGCCATGTCGAGCCAATTGTGCAGATGGGTGTTACCGGGCGTGAGTTCGCGCACCTTGGCGTCGGTCCTGTAGATGTCCTCGGGATCGCCGGAAAGTGCCGCCCAGCGGAACGGCCCGATGCCGCGGCAAAACAGCGGACGGATATAGGCCGGCACGAAACCCGGGAAGGCAAAGGCATTCTCGAAGCCCTCCTCTTTTGCCACCTGGCGGATGTTGTTGCCGTAATCGAGCGTCGGCACGCCGGCGTTCCAGAACGCCACCATCGCCTCGACATGCTCGCGCATTGACGCGCGGGCAGCCTTTTCCACCGCCTTCGGGTCGCTGGTGCGCTTCTCGCGCCACTCGGCCAGCGACCAGCCCTTGGGCAGATAGCCGTTGAGCGGGTCATGCGCCGAGGTCTGGTCGGTGACGATGTCGGGGCGCACGCCGCGCCGCACCAGTTCCGGCACGATGTCGGCGGTGTTGCCGACCAGGCCGACCGATTTCGCCTCACCGGCTTTGGTCCAGCGCTCGATCTTCTCGAGAGCCTCGTCGAGCGTGTCGGCGCGCTCATCGACATAGCGGGTGCGCAGCCGGAAATCGATGCGGTCGGGATCGCATTCGACGGCCAGGCAGCAGGCGCCGGCCATGACCGCGGCGAGCGGCTGGGCGCCGCCCATGCCGCCGAGACCGCCGGTCAGTATCCATTTGCCCCTGAGATTGCCGCCATAGTGCTGGCGGCCGGCCTCGACGAAGGTCTCGTAAGTGCCCTGCACGATGCCTTGCGTACCGATGTATATCCACGAGCCGGCCGTCATCTGGCCGTACATCATCAGGCCCTTTCTATCGAGCTCGTTGAATTTCTCCCATGTCGCCCAGTGCGGCACGAGGTTCGAATTGGCGATCAGCACGCGCGGCGCATCAGGATGGGTGCGGAACACGCCGACCGGCTTGCCCGATTGCACCAACAGCGTCTCGTCGTCGCCGAGCGTCTTCAGCGAGGCGACGATGCGGTCGAAATCGTTCCAGGTGCGCGCCGCCCGGCCGATGCCGCCATAGACGACCAGTTCGTTCGGATTTTCGGCGACGTCCGGATCGAGATTGTTCATCAGCATGCGCAACGGCGCTTCCGTCAGCCAGGTGCGGGCGTTGAGCTCGCTGCCGCGCGGGCTGCGCACTTCGCGGATGTTGTGGCGAGGATCGGTCATGATTGTCCCTTTCGAATGAGGTGCGCCGCGCGTCAGCGTTCGGCCCAGGCGATCGCGGTTTCCAGGATCTTTCTCAGCGTGACGCGGATCGGCGCCGCGAATTCGGCATCGTAAGGCACCGGCCAATTGCCGGGCATGCCCTTGCCTTCGGGCTCGCGCAGATAGCCGCGGTTGGAGAGTTCCATCTGCAGCGCGTGGACGCCGGCTTGCGGCTGGCCGAAATGGCGCGTGATCCAGCCGCCTTTGAAGCGGCCGCTGACGACGAAGCTCTCGCCGGTTTCGGCGAGGATCTGGCCAACCGTCGCTTGCAGCGCCGGATCGGCGCTCTTGCCGTCATTGGTGCCGAGATTGAAGACCGGCAATTTGCCTTCGAACAGCCGCGGCAGCACCGAGCGGATCGAATGGCAGTCATAGACGACGATCTTCCCATGCAAAGCGCGCAGCCTGTCGATCTCGGCCTGCAGAGCGGCATGATAGGGTACGAAGAATTTTTCGCGGCGTTCGTCGATCTCCGACGGTCCCGGCTCTTCGCCCTCACGGTAGAGCGGATCGCCGTCAAAGGTCTCGGTCGGGCAGAGACCGGTCGTCGTCTGGCCGGGATAGAGCGAAACGCCCGACGGATCGCGGTTGACGTCGATGACGGTGCGCGAAATCGCCGTATGCACCACCGTCGCGCCAAGGCTCTCGGCAAAGTCATAGAGCTTGTCGATCCACCAGTCACAGTCGCGGCGGCCGAGCCAGGGCGAGATTAGCCGGCTGTCGAGGCCGGCGAGGTCGATGCCGGTGTGCGGGATCGAGACCAGCAGCGGTGCTGTGCCTCGGGTGACGGTGAGCCAGGAGGGTGAGGTCATCGGAAGTCTCCGCGCGACAGAACGCGACCTTGCAATTGTCCGTGAACACCGACCTCGGTTTTTATCGCTCGCAACGTATTTTGTTCTTGCTTTGTGCCGGCAGCTATGCTACTAATTTGGGTATGGTGCTGATTCGGCCCGACGACCCGCCCTCGAGGCGGGTTTTTTGTTTCTGACTTTGAAAGTTTCGGTGTTGCCGGGCTGAGGTTGGCGGGACAGCGCCCCCCTCTGTCCTGCCGGACATCTCCCCCTCTAGTGGGGAGATTGGCGGTCACGACTGCTTTCGCCAATCTCCAACGTTGCAGAAATGAACGCAGGGCCGAAGCTGCCAATCTCCCCCCTGGAGGGGGAGATGTCCGGCAGGACAGAGGGGGGCGCGACGGAACACGACCCATGCCGGCGTAACGCAGCGACGACGGCCTCACGACGTCACCCCCGGCAGCCTTACCGCGCTTGCCGCTTCGACCGCCGCGCCGCTGCGTACCATGGCGATGGCCTTCTCCATGTCGGGGTGGAAGTGCCGGTCGTTGTCGAGATGCGGCACCTCTGCCCTGACCAGCCGGCGCACCGCCTCCAGTGCCGCACTCGAGGCCAGTGGCGCATGGAAATCGCAGCCTTGCGCGGCGGCCAGCAATTCGATGCCGATGACGGCCGTCGCATTCTCGACCATGCCGATAAGCCGACGCGCTCCATGCGCCGCCATCGAGACATGGTCTTCCTGGTTGGCCGAGGTTGGGATCGAATCGACGCTGGCCGGATAGGCTTTTTGCTTGTTTTCAGAAACCAGCGCTGCCGCCGTCACTTGCGGGATCATGAAACCGGAATTCAGCCCCGGCTTGGGCGTCAGAAAGGCCGGCATGCCCGACAGTGCCGGATCGACCAGCATGGCGATGCGCCGCTCCGACAGCGAGCCGATCTCGCAGACGGCGAGTGCGATCATGTCGGCGGCGAAGGCCACCGGCTCGGCGTGGAAATTGCCGCCCGAAAGTGCGGAGTCATCCTCGGCAAAGATCAGCGGATTGTCGGTGACGCCGTTGGCCTCGGTGCCGAGCGTGTCGGCGGCCTTGCGAAGCACGTCGAGCGCTGCGCCCATCACCTGCGGCTGGCAGCGCAGGCAGTATGGATCCTGCACGCGCTCGTCGCCGACGCGGTGCGATTCACGGATGGCGCTGCCGGCCATCAAATTGCGCAACGCCTCGGCCGTCTCGATCTGGCCGCAATGCTTCCGGAGCAGATGGATGCGTGGATCGAAGGGCGCGTCGGAGCCCTTGGCGGCATCGGTCGACAGCGCGCCGGCGACCAGCGCCGACTGGTAGAGCACTTCCGCCTCGAACAAAGCGGCAAGCGCATAGGCGGTCGAAAACTGGGTGCCGTTGAGCAGCGCCAGGCCTTCCTTGGCGCCCAATGTCACCGGCTCCAGGCCGTGCGAAACAAAGGCGACCTTGGCGGGAAAGCGGCCATGCGGGGTGAAACATTCGCCGACGCCGATCATCACCGCGGTCATGTGCGACAGCGGCGCGAGGTCGCCGGAAGCTCCAACCGAGCCCTGCGCCGGCACCACGGGAATGACGTCGTTGGCCAGCATCGCTTCCAACAGTTCGATCGTCCGCGGCCGCACGCCGGAGGCGCCCTGGGCCAGGCTGGCCAGCTTCAGCGCCATCATCAGCCGGCAAATTGCCAGCGGCATCGGCTCGCCGACGCCGGCGGCATGGGACAGCACGATGTTTCGCTGCAGCGTCTCGAGGTCGGCGGCGGGGATGCGAACACTGGCAAGCTTGCCGAAGCCGGTGTTGATGCCATAGACCGGCTCGCCCTTGGCAACGATCCTGGCGACGGCCTCGGCGCTGGCCTTGATCTTCGGGCGGCAGGCATCGTCGAGCCTCAGTGCGGCGCCGCGATAGATGGCGCGCCAATCGGCCAGCGCCGCATTGCCTGGCCTTAGCTTGAGTTCGGTCATTGTCCCCTCCAGATGCGGGCATGCAGCGGATTGAAGCCCATGCGGTAGACGAGCTCGGCCGGGCGCTCGACGTTCCAGATCGCCAGATCGGCGGATTTTCCGGCCTCCAGCGTACCGGTCTGTCCAAGCAGCCCGAGCGCGCGGGCAGCCTCGCGGGTAACGCCGGCAAGGCATTCATCGACGGTCAGGCCGAACAATGTCGCCGCCATGTTCATGGTCAGCAGCAGCGAGGTCAGCGGCGACGTGCCGGGATTGTTATCGGTGGCAACGGCCATCCTGACGCCATGCTGGCGAAACAGGGCGATCGGCGGCTTCTTGGTCTCGCGGATGAAGTAGTAGGCGCCGGGCAAGATGGTCGCCACGGTTCCGGCCTTCGCCATCGCCGCCGCACCTGCCTCGTCGGTATATTCGAGGTGGTCGGCCGATAGCGCACCATAGCGCGCCGCAAGTTCGGCGCCGTGCAGATTGGAAAGCTGGTCCGCATGGAGCTTGACCGGCAGGCCCGCCGCCTGCGCCGCATCGAACACGCGGGCGATCTGCTCCGGCCAAAAGGCAATGCCTTCGCAAAAGCCGTCGACGGCATCGGCCAGGCCATCGGCAGCGACGGCCGGCAAGATCTGCTTTGCAACAAGATCGATGAAGGCGTCCTTGTCACCTTTTGCTTCGGGTGGCAGCGCATGAGCGCCGAGGAAAGTGGTCCTGACCGTCACCGGCCGCTCACCGCCCAACCGTCGCGCGGCGCGCAGCGACTTCTTCTCGTTTTCGAGGTCGAGACCGTAGCCGGATTTGATTTCGACGGTGGTGGCGCCTTCGGCAATCAGCGCATCGAGGCGCGGCAGCGACTGGGCGACCAGCTCGTCCTCGCTCGCGGCGCGCAGTGCCTTGACCGAGGAAACGATGCCGCCGCCGGCCTTGGCAACCTCCTCATAGCTGGCGCCGGCCAGCCGCATCTCGAATTCATTGGCACGGTTGCCGGCGTGGACCAGATGGGTGTGGCAGTCGATCAGGCCAGGCGTGATCCAGCGGCCTTCGCAGTCGGTCGCCTCGGCGCCCTCGCGGAGTGCTGCCGGCATGTCGGCTTCCGGCCCGGCATAGACGATCCGGCCATTGCGCACGGCGATTGCACCGTGCTCGACGACGCCTGACCCGGCGCTGCTTTCGGCCATGGTCGCGAGGCGCGCATTGCGCCAGAGGCGAACCTCCCCTGCCCGGCTTTTGCTCTGTGCAGTCATCATCTTTTCCGTTTCAATCGGTGGCGATTATGTATATACATATCAAAAGGCACTGCAAGCGCTATCATCGCATGGCAGGCCGGAATTTGGAGAAAAACGTGACGGCAATCTTTGCGGAACAGGCGCTTCTGCCCGACGGCTGGCACAGCAATGTGCGGACCGTCATCGCCAACGGCAAGATCGCAACGGTCGAGGCGAATACCTCGCTCCTGCCTGGCGACGAGCGCCATGCCATCCTCTTGCCCGCCATGCCGAACCTGCACAGCCACGCCTTCCAGCGCGGCATGGCCGGCCTTGCCGAATTGCGCGGGCCTTCCGCCGACAGTTTCTGGAGCTGGCGCGAGGTGATGTACCGCTTCGCGCTGGCGATGACGCCGGACCAGGTCAAAGTGGTCGCGGCCCAGCTCTATGTCGAGATGCTGGAGGCCGGGTTCTCGCGCGTCGGCGAGTTTCACTATTTACACCACGACCGCGACGGCCGGCCCTATGCCAACATCGCCGAGATGGCGGAGCGTATCATTGCTGCAGCGTCCGAGACAGGCATCGGGCTGACTTTGCTGCCGGTGTTCTACGCGCATTCCTCTTTCGGCGGCGCTGCGCCAAATGAAGGCCAGCGGCGGTTCATCAACGATGTGAACCAGTTCTCGCGGCTTGTTGAGAAAAGCCGCGAATCTATTCGCGCGCTGAATCAAGGCGTCGTCGGCGTCGCCCCGCACAGCCTGCGTGCCGTGACACCGGAGGAGCTCGCCGCACTCACAATGTTTGCGCCGGAGGGGCCGATCCATATCCACGTCGCCGAGCAAATGAAGGAGGTCGAGGATTGCCTTGCCTGGTCAGGGGCGCGGCCAGTCGAATGGCTGCTTGCCAACGCCAACGTCGACCAGCGCTGGTGCCTGATCCACGCCACCCACATGACCGACACCGAGACGGTGCAAATGGCGAAAAGCGGCGCCGTTGCCGGCCTCTGCCCGATCACCGAGGCCAATCTCGGCGACGGCACCTTTGCCGCGCCCCTGTTCATGCAGCATGGCGGCCGCTTCGGCATCGGCTCGGATTCCAACGTGCTGATCGGCCTGCCCGACGAGTTGCGCCAGCTCGAATATTCGCAGCGCCTCGCCCACCGCGCCCGCAATGTGCTGGCGGTGGCCGGCGGCTCGACCGGCCGTGCTTTGTTCGATGCAGCGCTCGATGGGGGCAGTGCCGCGCTGGGCGCCGGCGCGTCGCGGATCGCAGCAGGTGCCTCGGCCGATTTCGTCTCGCTCGACGGCAAGCATCCATCGCTGGCCGGCAAGACGGGCAATGCAATCCTTGACGCCTGGATTTTTGCCAACGGCACCAAGGTCGATTGCGTCTGGGTGCATGGCAGGAAACTGGTCAGCGACGGCAAGCATGCGAAGCGCGATGCCATTGCCGAGCGCTTCCGCAAGGTCATGACGGCGCTCTCGGCATGAGCATGATCGGGACAATAAGCGCGGATTCTGGAAGCGCGGACGGCGGCGAGGCGCTTTCGCTGCACCAGCGCATCCTGTCGGACATCAGCGAACGGATCCTGTCGGGTGCCTGGGCGCCCGGCCACCGCATTCCGTTCGAGCATGAACTGACGGCCGAATACAATTGTTCGCGCATGACAGTGAACAAGGCGCTGTCGCAACTGGCCAAGGCCGGGCTGATCGAGCGCCGGCGTCGTTCGGGCAGCTTTGTCCGCCGGCCGCAATCGCAGGCGGCCGTTCTCGAAATCCACGACATCCGGATCGAGGTCGAGGCGCTTGGCCTGCCTTACCGCTATGAGCGCGTGGCGCGAAACAGAAGACGCAGCAGCGCCGACGACCGCGCCCTGCTGGAACTCGACGTCCCTGGGCCGGTGCTGGTGCTGGAATGCCGGCATTTCGCCGGCAAGCGGCCATTCGCCCACGAGCAGCGGCTGATCAACCTGGCTGCCGTGCCGGAGGCCGCCGAAGAGGCGTTTTTCGACACGGCGCCCGGTCCGTGGCTGATCGGCCGTGTGCCATGGAGTGCGGCCGAGCATCGCATCCGCGCGGTTGCCGCCGAAAGGCATATCGCGGCGGCGCTCGACATCGGGACGGGCGCGCCGTGCCTGGTGATCGAGCGGCGGACATGGAGCGCGGAGCACCCCGTCACCCATGTCCGGTTCACCTATGCGGCAGAGAACCACACGCTGGTGGCGCGGTTCACGCCGTCGCAGGGGTAAGCTCCTAACCGTCCCCCTTGAGGGGAGGGTCGCGGAGCAAATTGCCGCATGGCGGCATTTTGTGACGCGGGGTGGGGTCGGAGCTACCTCGCCGACCCCACCCCGTCTCGCAGTCTACGCTTCGCTTCGACTACTCGCCGACCCTCCCCTCGAGGGGGAGGGTTAGAGCTGCATTCTCAAATCGCCGCGGTAACAATAATCTCGACCAGATATTCCGGTCCGGCAAGCTTGGCTTCGCCGGTGGCGCGGGCCGGCGTGTTGCCCTGCGGTATCCACTTGTCCCACTCCGCGTTCATCTCGGCGAAGGTGCTCATGTCGGCCAGCCAGATGATCGCCTGCAGGATCTTGCTCTTGTCGGTGCCGGCCTTGGCCAGCAATTCGTCGATCGCCGCCAGAATGTCCCTTGTCTGGGCGCCGACGTTTCCGCCCGGCTTGCCGACCTGACCGGCCAGATAGACGGTGTTGCCGTGGATGACGATCTGGCTCATGCGCGGGCCCACATCGATGCGACGAATGCTCATTGGATATTCCTTCTCCTCTTGTCAGCTGCGCCTGTTTAGGGGCCGGGTTCGCCGGGAGCAAGGTCGCTCGAGCGGAACTTCTTGAGCCAAGCCAAAGCACACAACATGACGGCCCGGCCGCAATTCCGCCCGATTGGCTTGTTGACTAATGTAATAACATCACATATCGAATCCGCCCCTGTAGCACCGATCGTCGCCCCATGGATCGTCACATGAGCCAAACCTGCCTGACCTTCCGCGACCTGACGCTGGGCTACAACAGCCACCCGGCGATCCACCACCTCGATGGTACGATCCGCAAGGGATCGTTGACGGCGGTCGTCGGCGCCAACGGCTCCGGCAAGTCGACGCTGATGAAGGGCATCGTTGGCGTCCTGAAGCCGATGGCCGGCGCGGTGATCCGGGCGCCGGGCGTGCGTGCCGCCTATCTGCCGCAGCAATCGGAACTGGACCGCTCCTTTCCGGCCCGGGTCGTCGACCTGGTTTCGCTTGGCTTATGGCCGCGGCGCGGGATGCTCGGCCGCTATACAAGGGAAGATCGCGACTCGGTCAGCAAGGCGCTGATGGCCGTCGGCCTCGGCGGTTTCGAGAAGCGGCCGATCGACACGTTGTCGGGCGGCCAGCTGCAGCGCACCCTGTTTACCCGCGTGCTGTTGCAGGATGCCGAGCTCATCCTGCTCGACGAGCCGTTCAACGCGGTCGACACGAAGACCGTCGGCGACCTGATCGCGCTGATCAAACGCTGGCATGGCGAGGAGCGCACCATCATGGTGGTCGTCCATGATCTCGACGTGGTGCGGCAGAATTTCCCCGAAACACTGCTGCTGGCGCGCCAGCCGGTCGCCTGGGGCGAGACCAGGGAGACGCTCCGGCCGGAGAATCTGTTGCGTGCGCGCCGCTTCCACGAAGCCTGGGAGGACAACGCGCCGTGGTGTGAGCCCGGCGAGCATGATCACGAGCACAGTGGCCACGAGCACTTGCACGACCACGACCATCATCACGGCTCCGGGCCGAGGGCGGCATGATGGACGTGCTTTACGGTCTGTTCGTCGCTCCTTTCGCCGACTACGCCTTCATGCAGCGGGCGCTCGCCGGTTCGATGATGCTGTCGCTCGGCGCCTGCCCGGTCGGCGTGTTCCTGATGCTGCGGCGCATGAGCCTGTCCGGCGACGCGATGGCGCATGCCATCCTGCCGGGTGCTGCCGCCGGCTTCCTGTTCTATGGCCTGGAAATCCTGCCGATGACGATCGGCGGGCTGATCGCCGGCATCATCGTGGCGCTCGGTGCCGGCGCCGTCTCGCGCTTCACCATCCAGCGCGAGGACGCCTCGATGGCGGCCTTCTATCTGATTTCGCTGGCCATTGGCGTGCTTATGGTGTCGATCCGCGGCTCCAGCGTCGATCTCATGCATGTGCTGTTCGGCACCGTGCTGGCGCTCAACAACGAGGCGCTGGCGCTGATCGGCGGCATCGTCGTGGTGACGCTGGCCAGCCTCACTATCTTCTGGCGGGCGCTGGTCGCCGAATGCCTCGACCCCTTGTTCCTGCGGTCGGTCAGCCGGATGGGCAGCCCGGTGCATTTCATCTTTCTCGGCCTTGTCGTGCTCAATCTCGTCGGCGGCTTCCAGGCGCTCGGCACCTTGCTGTCGGTCGGGCTGATGATGCTGCCGGCGGCGGCGGCGCGTTTCTGGACCTCGCGCGTCGAGCCGATGTGCGTGCTGGCCACAGTAATCGGCTTTGCCTCCTGCATTGCCGGGCTGCTGTTGTCCTACCATGCGTCGCTGCCCTCCGGCCCGGCCATCATCCTGTCCGCCGGCGTCGTCTATTTCGCTTCCATCCTGTTCGGCACGCGCGGCATCCTGCGCGCCCGCATCGTCCATCACCGCCACAGAACTGCCTGATCCCAACAAAGGAGAACTTAGTCCATGCTGAAATCGATCCGCGCCGCTTTGGCAGTGAGCGTTATAACATTAACCGCCTTTGGCTCATCTTCGGCCTTTGCTGAGCCGTTGAAAGTGGTCGCCAGCTTCACCATCATCGCCGATTTCGCCAAGAACGTCGGTGGCGACCGGATCGATCTGACCACCATCGTCGGGCCGGACGGCGACGCCCATGTCTACGAGCCGAGCCCGGCTGATGCCGTGGCGATGGCCAAGGCCGACATCGTGCTGGTCAACGGCCTGCATTTCGAAGGTTTTCTGCAGCGCCTGGTCGACGCCAGCGCCACCAAGGCTTCGATTGCCGTGCTGACCAAGGGGGTCACGCCGATCAATTTCAAACCCGAATTCGCCGAGGCCGATGCCGCCGAAGGCGCGGAAACCGATGGCGGCAAGACGGTCACCGATCCGCATGCCTTCCAGTCGATCGCCAATGCCAAGATCTATGTGAAGAACATCGCCGACGCCTTCTGCACGGCCGACGCTGCGGGCTGCGACAGCTACAAGGCCAATGCAGCCGCCTATACGCAAAAGCTCGATGCGCTCGAAGGCGAAGTGCAGGCAGCGATCCAGTCGATCCCGCAAGAGAAGCGCGTCGTCATCACCTCGCATGACGCCTTCGGCTATTTCGAAAAGGCCTACGGTTTGACGTTCCTGGCCCCGGAAGGCGTGTCGACCGAGTCGGAGCCCTCCGCTGCTGACGTGGCCAAGCTGGTCAGCCAGGTGAAGCAGGACAAGGCGGCGGCGATCTTCGTCGAGAACATCACCAATCCGCGGCTGATCGAGCAGATCGCCAGCGAGACCGGCATCAAGGTGGGCGGCACGCTCTATTCCGATGCGCTGTCGCAGCCCGACGGCCCGGCCGCGACCTATATCGACCTGATGCACAACAACATCGCCCAGATCAAAGGCGCGATCCTCGGCAGCTGAGCCGACCGATCCGGTTCATCCAGCCGGGCTGGCGCATGATGCGTCCTGGCGACGTGCGGCGTTAGCCCGGCTGGATTTCTGGCATCGAAATCTCTATCTGCGCGGATGGATTTCTTTTCGCGCGGATTGCCGACCGGGTCAGGGAGTGGCAAGACTGCCGCTAACCAGATTGCGAGGACCCAAGCCATGGAATACCGTCAGATCAGCGAGGACTATTCGGTCTCCGGCCAGATCCAGCCCGAGGATGTCGCGACCATCAAGGCCGCCGGCTTCAAGAGCGTGATCTGCAACCGGCCGGACGACGAGCAGCCCGGCCAGCCATCGGCCGACACCGTCAAGGCGGCGGTCGAGGGCGCCGGGCTCGCCTTCCGCTACATCCCTGTCATCAGCGGCCAGATCACGGCCGAGAATGTCGATGACCAGGCCGAGGCGCTCGACGAACTCGAAGGGCCGGTCTTCGCCTATTGCCGTTCCGGTGCCCGCTGCACCAATCTGTATGGGCTGATCCAGCAGCAGAAGGGGTGAACGTTCGCGCTCCTCAGATCGGCAGCGCGCCGGTTTCCTTCAGCGTCTCTAATACGATCGCCGTCTTCACATGCTGCACGGATTCGTGCGGGAGAAGCACGCTATTCACGAATTCCGACAGCGATTTCAGGTCGGGCGTCACCACCTTCAGGATGTAGTCCATCTCGCCGGTCAGCGCGTGCGCTTCCTGCACTTGCGGTAGCCGCGCCACCAATTCGCCGAAACGCCGCGCATTGTCGCGGTTGTGGGTGGCGAGCGTCACCGAAATGACGTTGACCAGGGAAAAGCCGAGCTTGTCGCGGTCGAGCACCGCCCGGTAGCCCTTGATATAACCGTCCTCCTCGAGCCGCTGGCGACGGCGCGAGCATTGCGACGCTGACAGGTTCACCCGTTCCGACAAATCGTTGTTGGTCAGCCGTGCATCGCCCTGCAGCAGAGCCATTATCTTGCGGTCAAACTGGTCGATGCGCGCCTCATCCATGAATTTCGGCTCCGCAATGCACAACTCGCGCATGACCAGACCATTTCAAGCGTTTGAATGCAAGCAATTTGCACTCGCTCCGCGCTATAATTGCGCTCAGATATGGCCGACGCGGCCAATGCCAGATTTCGGGCCAGATTTCGGAGCAATGCCATGGGTCCCTTCCCGCACGACGCACCGCCCGCCAAGATCAGCAAAACCAATCCCGCCGGTACCGACGGCTTCGAATTCGTCGAATTCGCGCATGCCGAGCCGGAAAAGCTCGCCGAGCTGTTCACCCGCATGGGTTATGTGCCGGTGGCCAAGCACCGCAGCAAGGACATCACCGTCTGGCGGCAGGGCGACATCAACTATGTCGTCAATGCCGAGCCGGGCTCGCATGCGATGAAATTCGTCGATAGGCACGGCCCTTGCGCGGCCTCGATGGCCTGGCGTGTGGTCGATGCCAGGCATGCCTTCGATCACGCGGTAGCCAAGGGCGCGACGCCCTATGAAGGCGCCGACAAGACGCTCGATGTGCCGGCGATCGTCGGCATCGGCGGCTCGGTGCTCTATTTCATCGAAACCTACGGCGAGAAGGGCTCGGCTTACGACGCCGAGTTCGACTGGCTGGGCGAGCGCGATCCCAAGCCTGAAGGCGTCGGCTTCTACTATCTGGACCACCTCACCCACAATGTCTATCGCGGCCAGATGGACAAGTGGTGGGATTTCTACCGCGACCTGTTCGGCTTCAAGCAGATCCATTTCTTCGACATCGACGGCAAGATCACCGGCCTGGTCAGCCGCGCCATCACCTCGCCCTGCGGCAAAATCCGCATCCCGCTGAACGAGTCCAAGGACGAGACCAGCCAGATCGCCGAATATCTGAAAAAGTACAATGGCGAGGGCATCCAGCACATCGCCGTCGGCACCGACGATATTTACGGCGCCACCGATAGGCTGGCCGCCAACGGCCTGAAGTTCATGCCGGGACCGCCGGAGACCTATTACGACATGTCTTATGCCCGCGTGAACGGCCACGAAGAGCCGATCGAGCGCATGAAGAAGCACGGCATCCTGATCGACGGCGAAGGCGTGGTCGACGGCGGCACGACCAAGATCCTGCTGCAGATCTTTTCCAGGACCGTGATCGGCCCGATCTTCTTCGAGTTCATCCAGAGGAAGGGCGACGAAGGCTTTGGCGAGGGCAATTTCCGCGCCTTGTTCGAGTCGATCGAGCAGGACCAGATCAAGCGCGGCGTGCTGAAGGTGGACGGCAAGGCAGCGTAGCCAGCTCGGCCGAGGTGGCTTGTGGTTTGATCAGTTATGACCTAAATTCTGGTCATAAAGGATCGAGTCATGAATGTTTCCATTGCCGAAGCCAAGGCCAAATTGTCGGAACTCGTCAGCCGCGCGGAAGCCGGCGAGGAGATCGTGCTCACACGCCACGGCAAGGTGGCGGCGCGTATTGTACCTCCGGCAGTGGCCGAACCCCTGCCGCGTATCGGCGCATTGAAGGGCAAGATCTGGATTGCGGACGATTTTGATGAACTCGGTCCCGAGTGGGATGAGTACGTGAAATGACTGTCGGCCCGTTTCTCGCCGACACACACATCATCCTCTGGTCGATTTCGGACGATCGACGTCTCACCGAGCACCACCGCGCTATTCTGGCGTCGGAAGCGGTGGTGTTCGCGAGCGCGGCAAGCGTCTGGGAAATTGCCATCAAACGTTCGATCAGAAAACTCGATGCGCCGGACGACCTGCCGACGCTGCTTCCAAAGATGCAATTTCAGCCGCTCGCCGTAACCTTCCAGCACGCAAACGCCGTCGGCAGCCTACCCCGCCACCATGGTGATCCGTTCGACAGACTTCTGATTGCGCAGGCGCAAATGGAGAATCTCACCATCCTTACATCCGACCCGCATTTCGCCAGTTACGATGTGGCTTTGGCATGATTAGCCAAGCATTTGGTCTCGCAAGCCGAGCCGCTCGACTTCGGCTTTCCTCAACTTCACATCGTAATCGAGGAAGAACTCGTCGAGTTGCGGCGGTTTCACCGAGGTGCCGGACAGCATCGCGTGCACCTGGCCGCGATGATGGATGTCGTGGATGAAGAGATGGGCGAGCAGGTCGCCGATCCGTTCCGGTATCATGCCGTCCTCGCGCCGGTCGGTGACGACGCGGCGCTCGATATCGTCCGCCGACAAGCGGTCGCAAAAAGCGATCAGCCGCCGGTCGGCCTCCGTCCGCTTGCCAAAGAGCGCGTCCGCTTCGTCGAAGAGCAAGAACTCATCGTAAGCGGTGGCGCCGACGCCGCCCTCTTCGAGAAAGTCGAGATAGAGGTGATCGACCGCCAGAATGTGGTTCAGCGTTGCCTTGATCGACGGAAAGAAGCTGGTTCGCTCGGCTTCGAATTCACCAGGCTGAAGCTGCAGCACGGCACGATAGAGCCGGTCGTTGGACCACAGATTGTTAGCTGCCATGCGGCGGAAATGGTTCAGCAGGTCCATGTTACACACCAGCCCAGGCAATCAAATTCACAGCGATACCAATAGCACCTATGGCTAGCAGACGAGCGATCATACCGCGGCGCAGCGCTTGCGTTTCAACATCGCTCGCAACATCCCGGTTCATAGCGACGTTAGCAAGCTTCGGCCGATGCGCCACGCTACTGAAGTTTCGCAGTCTTTCAGATCGATCCTCGACCTGACGGCAGAGCCGGATGGCTGAAATCAAAAGCCAGGCAGCAGCGATACCAGAAATTCCCACAAACCAAAGGTAAGTAGCGGTGTAAGGCATCTTGGGTCCACCAGCGTTAGGAACGATTGAGCTAGATCACGCCGGTGTTCGGACCAAAGACAAGCCTGCCCACATTAGCAAGAATCCAGCGAGAACAATCAGCAGCAGCCCGATCATGCGCCGCCGCATGGCTTGCGTTTCCTCGTCGCCTGCGACGTTTGTGTTGGTGACGGTGTGAAACATCATCGCCTTACGCGGAAAGCCGCTGCGGTTGGTCAGGCCGGGCGAGCGCGCCTCGATGCGATAGCTCAGGCGGATCGCCAGGATGAAGATCGCCAGCATGGCAAGGGCCCAGACACCGCACAGCAGATAGAATGTCTCGCCCGTCATTCTCTTGCCCCCTCGTATTTCTCGACCTTCTGCTCGATGGCGCCGAAGATCGAATGCCCGCCCCTGTCCTTCATCTCGATGCGCACGGTATCGCCAAAGCGCAGGAACGGCGTTTTCGGTTCGCCGGCTTCGATGGTCTCGATCATACGCAACTCGGCGATGCAGGAATAGCCGGCGCCGCCCACCGAGACGGGCTTGCCCGGCCCGCCGTCGAGCTTGTTGGAGACGGTGCCCGAACCGACAATGGTGCCGGCAGCCAGCGGCCGCGTTTTTGCGGCATGAACAATCAACGCCGGAAAGTCGAAGGTCATGTCGATGCCGGCGTTCGCCCGGCCGAACGGCTTGCCGTTGAGATCGACCAGCAGCGGCAGGCTGACCTTGCCGCCGTCCCAGGCATCGCCCAGTTCGTCCGGCGTTACCGCAACCGGCGAAAAAGCCGATGACGGTTTCGACTGGTAGAAGCCGAACCCCTTGGCGAGCTCGGGTCCTGTCAGGCCGCGCAGCGTCACGTCGTTGACCAGCATGACCAGCCGGATCGCTGCCCGCGCCTCATCGAGGCCAGCACCCATCGGCACGTCGTCGACGATGACGGCGACCTCGCCTTCCATGTCGATGCCAAGGGTCTCGTCGGTCATGCGGATTGGGTCGCGCGGTGCGAGGAAAGCGTCCGAGCCGCCCTGGTAGATCAGCGGATCGGTCCAGAAGCTTGCCGGCATCTCGGCGCCGCGCGCTTTCCGCACCAGCTCGACATGGTTCACATAGGCCGAGCCGTCGGCCCATTGGTAGGCGCGGGGCAGCGGCGAAAGAGCGTCATGCTCGTGAAAGCGGGCCGACGGCACTGCATTATTCTCCAGAGACTCGGCCATCGCAGCGAGATGGGGCGTGATCCGATGCCAGTCGTCGAGCGCGGCCTGCAGCGTCCGCACCAGGAACGAAGCATCGGTAAATCGCGTCAGGTCGTGCGAGACGACGACGAGCTTTCCGTCGCGCGTCCCGTCCTTCAAGGTGGCAAGCTTCATGCGGTTTCCTCTCCTGGCGCAGCTTTGGTGCCGCTTTGATTTTTTGTTCTACGCCTGATCTCATCCGAAAACCGGTTTCCATTTTTCGGGATCATGCTCCAGCCCCACAACAAGGCCGTCGTGGGCGATCGTCAAGTCGCCGGCCCATGTTTTCCTGACGGCGGCAATCCAGTCGGCTTCGCCGATCTCCGGATCGTCGGCTGGAATGAGGTGGTTGAGGACCAGTCTTTTGACGCCTGCGTCGCTGGCGATGCGGCCCGCCTCTTCGGCAAAGCTGTGGCTGGCTAGCAGGTGTTCTCTCAGTCTTGCACCGTTGCCGGTCTTCGCAACCAGTCGGTCGATGCCCTCTGCCAGCATGGCCTCGTGGACCAGTATGTCGGCGCCCTCGGCGAAATCCGCCAATGGCGGAAAGAACGCCGTATCGGACGAAAAGACGACGCGTTGCCCCGCGTGTTCGAAGTGCAGCGCAAAGCAGTCCGTCACCGGCGGGTGGTCGACGCGCAAGGCCGATATTTTGAGACCGCGCTCTTCGGCCACCTGGCCTTCACCAAATTCGACGATCGAAACCAGGTCGCGGATATCGGGCCGCCCTTCATCGGCGATGCGGATCTCGATGTCGAACTCCATCGCCTGGCAGAAGTGCTGCCAACAGTGGCCGGTGCCAGGCGGGCCGAACACGCTGACCTTTGTTCCCAGGCCGGCCGTCCAGGCGGTGTGGATGAGAGGTCCGAGTTCCAGCACATGGTCGGAGTGCAAATGCGTGATGAAGATCAGGTCGAGCGCCTTCAGGCTGACGCCGGCATCGGTCAGCCCGCGCGTTACGCCCAGCCCGCAATCGACGACGATGGTGCGGCCGCCAATCTCCAGCAGCGACGAACTCGGCCACGGTCCGCCCGGCCGGAGCGCCGGACCACCCTTCGAGCCAAGAAGCACCAGACGATCCGTCATGCGACGGCGCTCAAGACCAGTCGCCCTCGGGCGTGCCGTTGAAGCGTTTCTTCAGATCGGCCCAGCAGTCGATGTAATTGTCCTGCCGGGTTTCGAGCTCGGCACCATAGCGGGTCACCATCTGCGGAAAGCGTGTCTCGAACATGAAGGCCATGGTGTTGGCGAGCTTGACCGGTTTCAGCTCCGCTCGCGAGGCTTTTTCGAAGCCGGACGCATCGGGTCCGTGGGCCAGCATCATGTTGTGCAGGCTGATGCCGCCGGGCACGAAGCCCTCTTCCTTGGCATCGTACTGACCATGAATCAGGCCCATGAACTCGCTCATGATGTTGCGGTGATACCAGGGCGGGCGGAACGTATCTTCGGCGACCAGCCAGCGCGGCGGGAAGAGGACGAAATCGATATTGGCGGTGCCTTCCTCGCCGCTCGGCGCGGTCAGCACGGTGAAGATCGACGGGTCGGGGTGGTCGAACAGAATCGCGCCGACCGGCGAAAAGGTCGCAAGATCATACTTGTAGGGCGAATAGTTGCCGTGCCACGCCACCACATCCAGCGGCGAATGGTCGATCTCGGTGACATGGAACTGGCCACACCATTTCGCGATCAGCCGGCACGGTGTCTCCTTGTCCTCGAACCAGGCGCAGGGCGTCTTGAAATCGCGCGGATTGGCCAGGCAATTGGCGCCGATCGGGCCGCGATCCGGCAGCGTCAGCTTGGCGCCGTAATTCTCGCAGACATAGCCGCGCACTTGCGGATCCACCAGTTCGACCTTGAACACCAGACCACGCGGCAGCACGGCGATCTCGCCCGGCCTGAGGTCGATGACGCCCATCTCGGTGACGAAGCGCAAGGCTCCAACCTGCGGCACGACCAGCAGCTCGCCATCGGCATTGAAGAAATGATCGTCGACCATCGAACGGTTGGCGACGTAGACATGCGCCGCCATGCCGGTCTGGCCGAGCACGTCGCCGGCAGTCGTAATGGAACGCATGCCGGCAATGAAATCGGTCGGCTCGGCAGGCATCGGCACCGGGCTCCAGCGGTATTGGCCGAGCGCGAGTTCGTGATCGCCGACATTCGGCGCGCTCTTCCAAAGCGGGAAGTTCGCCGCCTTGAAGCGGCCGGTGTGCCTGACGCTCGGCCTTATCCGGTACAGCCAGGAGCGCTCATTCGTGCCGCGCGGCGCGGTGAAGGGCGAGCCGGAAAGCTGCTCGGCATAGAGGCCGTAGGCCGGCCGCTGCGGCGAGTTCCGCCCTTGCGGCAGCGAGCCCGGCAAAGTCTCGGTCTCGAAGTCATTGCCGAAACCCGGCATGTAGGAAAAAGCCATAGCATCCTCCCGAATTCATCCCGGAGCGTCCAAGCTCCGGATTGACCAAACTGGTTTCGTTTGTAACCATCGAAAATGTAACCATCAATGGTGATTTCGACACGAACATCCGCCTGCACCATCAAGGCCAATCATGGAAATTCTCGAACTGGAAACCTTCCTGCCCTACCGGCTCTACCGTCTTGCCGATGCCGTCAGCCGCGAATTCGCCGGAGTATACAAGGATCGTCACGGCCTGACCCGGCCCGAATGGCGCACGCTGGCCGGGCTTGGACAGCACGGCACGATGACCGCGACGGCGCTCGGCGAGCAATCGGCCATGCACAAGACCAAGGTCTCGCGTGCCGTGGCGGAGCTGGAAAGGCGGCGCTGGGTGACGCGCACGGCGGACGACAAGGACCGACGTGTCGAGCATCTGACACTGACCAGCGCGGGTCTTGCCGCCTATCGCGAAATGGTGCCGCTGGCGAAGGCTTTCGAACGGGAATTGCTGGCAAGACTTGGTGCGGAAGAGCGGGCGGCGATTGTCAGTGGGGTAGCGGCGCTGGAGGCAAAACTCACCTTGGGTTGAAATCCTCCCTCAGCTTCGAGTGCCGCAGGAATCAGATGCTACGTCGGTAGGCAACGCTCCTAACCCGTAATAGGCGCGTTCGGCTTCAATGATGCCTCTGATATGGCTTCGAAATGCTACAGGATCATCGATGCAGGCCAGGAGCACCTGCGCCTGCGGAGCCGCGTGTCTTCGAACGCTTTCAAACAGCCGCCTCGCTGTTTCAAAATCACCAGCCAAGCCGGCCGCCACCCCGGCATTGAAAGCTGCCCATTCGCCGTACGCACCCGGCTGCAATTCATTCACGAGGATCGTCGCTGCCGCCTGCACGGAAGGGAACATCGATCGGTGAACCTGATCGATTTCGACTGCCTTCCTGGCCATTTGATCTACCAAGGGGAGAAACTGCGCTGGGCTCTGGAACTCAACGAAGGAGCCAACCCGCTCAACCCGAGCGAATGTCAATGTGTCTGGCAGCGAACCCCAAAGCCAGTGGACAGCCACGTTCAGGTAAGTGCCTTTGGACCAAGAGCTGGGCTGAAATTCGACTACACTCAGCCAGAAGCCACGATCAGCGATCCAAACACGTGACCGCCCCTTCCGCCGAAAACCAGCGGGTTGCAATGCGATCTTTGCCTGCGAAGCAATGATACGTCCGTGCTCATTTTCCGCCATCTTGTCCCCCAAGCGAAGGCAATGAGCTGGCTCTCACCAGTCCATCACTACCTTGCCGGAATTGCCGCTCTTCATCGCCTCGAAGCCGGAAATATAGTCATCGATGCCGATGCGGTGGGTGATCAGGCCGCTGACGTCGAGAGGGCCCTGCACCAGCGCGATCATCTTGTACCAGGTCTCGAACATCTCGCGGCCGTAGATGCCCTTCAGATGCAGCATCTTGAAGATCACCTTGTTCCAGTCGATCTCGAAGCCGGTCGGCGCAATGCCGAGAATGGCGATCTTGCCGCCATTGTTCATGGTGTCGATCATGTCGCGGAAGGCAGGCGCGGCGCCCGACATTTCGAGCCCGACGTCAAAACCTTCCGTCATGCCGAGCGCCGGCATCACGTCGCGCAGCTTTTCCTTCGATGCGTCGACGACATGCTGGACGCCGAGCTTTTTCGCCAGTGCCAGGCGCACCGGGTTGATATCGGTGATGACCACTTTTCGCGCCCCGACGCATTGCGCCACCAGCGCACCCATGATGCCGATCGGCCCGGCGCCGGTGACCAGCACGTCCTCGCCGACGAGATCAAAGGACAATGCGGTGTGAACCGCATTGCCCAAGGGATCGAATATCGCCGCGATCTCGTCCGGCACGTCATCGGGGATCGGCACGACATTGTGCTGCGGGATCGCAAGGTATTCGCCAAAGGCGCCCGGCCGGTTGACGCCGACGCCAAGCGTGTTGCGGCACAGATGCCCCCTGCCCGCCCGGCAGTTGCGACAATGGCCGCAGACGATATGGCCCTCGCCGGAAACGCGCTGGCCGAGCTTGTACTCGGTCACCGCCGTGCCGAAATCGGCGACGGTTCCGACAAATTCGTGGCCGGTCACCATCGGAACCGGCACGGTCTTTTGTGCCCACTGGTCCCAATTGTAGATGTGGACGTCGGTGCCGCAGATCGCGGTCTTCCTGACCTTGATGAGCACGTCGTTGGGGCCGATCTCCGGCACCGGCACCTCTTCCATCCAGATGCCCGGCTCGGCCTTGGCCTTGACCAGCGCCTTCATCATGTTGGACATCGAGAATCCTCAATCTAAGCAATTTGTTGAAACGAAATGCGAGATCAGTTTGGGTCAGTAAACCAACTCAATTCAAACTTCATGCCGTTCCCCTGCAGGCGCTCGGCGGCACAAATCGAATGCAGATAGAAATACTGTTTTCGTCGCATCGTCGTCGTCAGCTAACCAGAGATTCCGGACCGAGACCTCGACGGCCTCTCGATCAGTCGTTTCGATACTGTCGCCGCAGAACCAGCAAGACATCCCAGGATCTCTGGTCACTTCACCACTCCCAGCTCTCGTCCAACCGCCGCGAACGCCTCAACCGCACGATCGATGTCGGCGCTGGAATGGGCGGCCGACATCTGCGTGCGGATGCGCGCCTGGCCCTTCGGCACCACCGGGAAGGAGAAGCCGATGACATAGATGCCGCGCTTCAGCATCCGCGCCGCCATCTCCTGCGCCAGCGTCGCGTCGCCCAGCATCACCGGGATGATAGGATGGTCGGCGCCGGCCAGTGTAAAGCCGAGCCTGCCCATCTCGGAGCGAAACCGCGCTGCGTTGGCATATAGGCGCTGACGCAACGCATCGCCATTGCGGACCAGTTCGAACACCCGGATCGAGGCGCCGGCGATCGCCGGCATCAGCGTGTTGGAAAACAGATAGGGCCGCGAGCGCTGGCGCAGCCAGTCGACCACCTGCTTCCTGCCCGACGTGTAGCCGCCGGACGCCCCACCCAATGCCTTGCCGAGCGTGCCGGTGATGATGTCCACCCTGCCCTCGACGCCGCAATGTTCGGCCGAGCCGCGGCCATTCCTGCCGACAAAACCAACTGCATGGCTGTCGTCCACCATGACCATTGCATCGTATTTGTCGGCGAGGTCGCAGACGCCCTTCAGATTGGCGATGATGCCATCCATCGAGAACACGCCGTCGGTAGCGATCAGCCGGAACCGACAGTCGCGTGCCTCTTTCAACCGCGCTTCGAGATCGGCCATGTCGTTGTTAGCGTAGCGGAAGCGCTTCGCCTTCGACAGCCGCACCCCGTCGATGATCGAAGCGTGGTTCAGCGCGTCGGAGATGACCGCATCCTCCTCGCCGAGCAGCGTCTCGAACAGGCCGCCATTGGCGTCGAAGCAGGAGCCGTAGAGGATGGTGTCCTCCATGCCGAGGAAGTCAGAAATGGTCGCCTCGAGCTGCTTGTGTTCTTCCTGCGTGCCGCAGATGAAGCGCACCGACGCCATGCCGTAGCCGTAACGGTCGAGCGCCTGCTTGGCCGCCTCGCGCAGTTCGGCGCTGTCGGCCAGGCCGAGATAGTTGTTGGCGCAGAAATTCAGCACCTTCTCGCCGCCCACCTCGATCTCGGCCGATTGGGTCGAGGTTATCACCCGCTCGGATTTATAGAGGCCTGCCGATTTCAGCCCTTCAAGCTCGCTGTCGATGTGGGAAAGGAATGCTTCGGTCATGATCGGGCCCTGTTGAGATCGATGAGGACTGTCGCGCCGCGCGGACGAAAAATCCATCGCAAAAGCGACCGCTCCGGTGGCGGCAATGGCACGGCAGAGGCCACGATGTTCAAATGCGGAGGCGCCGCGAAAGATTGCAATAACCACTTTGCGGGTTTCCCGCCACGGTCGCCGCCGCCGGCCTGCTGCCGTCCCAAACCTGTTAACACTTTGAAGCCAAAGGTTGTCGCACAAGATTTCGTTGGCGAGAGGGCCGCCTCAGAAAATGTCGCAGCAGCCGGTGCACGCCGTTTCGGGCAGGCTCATACTCCTGATCAAATCCGGATACTGGCTGGCTCTGCTGATCATAGCCGCCATGGTCATGGCCTCTTTCATCCTGCTGCAACAGGTGATGGCGACCCAACGGCACAATCAGGCGCTGCTCGATATCGTCAGCACACAAAAAGCCCTGTCGCAGCGCATCGTCTTCCTTGCCGGCGCGACAGGCAGCGCTCAGCGCGATCAACAGCGCGCCCTGGTTACCGCGCTCAAGCAAGCGACGGTGGAGTTCGAGAAGAATTACGATCTGCTGCTCGAGCGGACCGCCGCCGATCCGGTGTCGCCGGCAAGGTTCGACCCGAAATCGATCGAGAGCGTGCTTTTCGCCAAGCCGTACCATCTCGACTATTTCTCGGTCGGGCTCATCGCCAACGGCGAGCGCCTGATCTTCATTCGAATCGCGGCTCAACACGACCGGCAGCGGCGGCTACAAGGGCGGCGAGGAGCGCGTCAACCTGAACGCTTCCGTTGCCAACGCAACATTGTCGGGCTACGCAGCACTCGGCCAGCACATCAGCGCCTACGCGGACCAGCGCTCCGAAAGGCTCCTCGATCTTCATCGCACATTGTTCTACTCGACCATCGGCGTCATCCTGCTGGTGGCACTTTTCATTTTCCGGCCGATGTCGAACGCCATCCTGCGCCGGACGCGCGAGCTGGTCGATGCGCGCAATTCCATGGCCTTCATTGCCGTGCATGACGGGCTGACCGGCCTGCACAACCGTACCTTCCTGACCGACCATTTCGATACGTTCATCAACGGCGCGCAGCGAAGGCGTGAACGGGTTGCCGTGGTGCAGTTCGACCTCGATCGGTTCAAGCAGATCAACGACGCGCTCGGCCACGCCGCCGGCGATTATGTGCTGGTGGTGGCCGCACAGCGTATGCGCGATTCCTGCCGGACGTCGGATCTCAACGTGCGTCTCGGCGGCGACGAGTTCGTCGTCGTCCTCAACGATGCCGGCAGCACCGAGGACATCGATATCGTCGCCAGGCGCATGCTGGCCAAACTCAATGAGCCGATCATTTTCCGGGGAACGACGATCCATCCGGGCGTAAGTGCCGGGATTGCGGTCTATCCGATCGATGCCGGCAATGCGCAGGACCTGCTCGTCCATGCCGATCTGGCGCTCTATTCAGCCAAGAAGCAGGGCGGCGGCAGTTTGTCGTTCTTCTCCGATGAGCTGAGGCGCGAACTCGACAATCGAAAGCAGCTCGAGCTCGACATCAGGGTCGCCATCTCGGAGAAGGCGTTCGAGGTCTATTTCCAGCCGCAGGTGTCGCTGTCGGACGGCGCCATCAGTGGCATCGAGGCTTTGGCTCGCTGGAGGCATGCCGAACGCGGCATGATCGCGCCGAGCGAGTTCATTCCAATCGCAGAAAAATGCGGCTTGATGTCCGAGATCGGCCGCATCGTCATTACCAAGGCGATCGACGAAGCAGCCGAATGGAACCGCGCAGGCATCGGCTTCGGGCGGATCGCCGTCAATGTGTCCGGCTCGGAGCTGCGCGAGACAGATTTCGAAGTCTTCCTGTTCGACATGCCGGAGAGGGCTGGCCTGCCAGCGCACAAACTATCGCTGGAGATCGTCGAATCCGTCATTCTCGACGACGAGAAGACCGGTATCGCGGCAAAGCTGCGGCACATTCGCGCCGCCGGCATCCATCTTGAGCTCGATGATTTCGGCACCGGCTACGCATCGCTCAGCCATGTCGATCCAAACGAGATCGACCGGCTGAAGATCGACCGCCGTTTCGTCCAGAACATCAACGAGAACGGCGGCAACACCAAGATCGTGCGCGCCCTCACCGAACTGGCCCGCGGTCTCGGCATCTCGATCGTCGCCGAGGGCGCCGAAACCGAAGCCGAGCTCGATTCGCTGATGGCGATCGGCTGCGACCAGGTGCAAGGCTATTCCATCGCTTTCCCGATGCCCCCGGACAGGGTGCGCGAATGGTTGGTGGCACGGGCGCCCAAGAAGGCCAAGCTGACAGTGCTGCAGGGCAGCCGGGCGTAGATCCGTCATGGTTCGGCCTTGCGAACCGACCTGATGAGCCGAGGCAGAAGGTCACCCTCATCGCCGGGAAACGCTGCCAGCAATTGTCCAAAGCTGGGCACACGCGCCAGTTTTTCGTAGTCCTGAAACGACAAAATGACCGCCTGCTTGCGGCCGCGCCGGGTGATGATGGCCGGTTCTCCCGCGACGACCTGATCTAGCACCGCCGAGAGTGTAGCCCTGGCATCCTTCAGCGAAATTTCGCGCATGGCGTTTCCTAGCTAAATTTCTAGCTCTCGACATTGGCCCGCAGCGCGGCCAGCACCACTGCAAACTCCGCCAGCCTGTCGTCGGACAATCCCTTCCGCAGCCGTTTGTCGAAGGCTAACGCGGCGGTGCGCAATTTCAGGAACAACGCTTCTCCGGCTTGGGTCAGCTCCACCTGGTGAACCCGGCGGTTCTCGGGATCGCGGCGCCGCATCAGCAGGCCTTGGGTCTCCATGGCGTTGAGGTGGTGGGTCAGCGTTGCGCCCCGAATACCGATCATGCCGGCGAGCTCGCGTTGGTTGGCCAGCTCCCGCGATTTGACCGACAGCAAAGTGACCCAGACCGGCAGCGTGCCGCCGGCCTCGACCAAGGCAGCGTCGAAAGCCTGCGCGACCAGCTTGGCGGTGCGGGCGAGATTCATCCCGATCGGCGGGCGGTCAAAGGGCGTCATGATCCGACACTAGAACAAGGGCAAAGCCTATGGAACCGGCTCGCTTATGCGTTGACATCTAATCATTTGATATCTATCAATACGGTTAGCGGTGGGCAAGAGAGGAAATGCGGTCATGCAATATGTCTACATCATCGTCCTCGGCCTTCACGTCATGGCGGGTGTGTTCTGGGCCGGCACCACCATCGCGGTTGCCCGCGAACCGGAGATCAGGGCGGAACGTTTCTTCCGGCCGCAAATGGGCGCGGCCGGCGTGGTTTTCCTCACTGGTTTGCTGCTTTGGTATTTCTTCCACAACGGCTCTTTCGGCTCCATGGAAAAAGTCCTGGCGCTGGGCATCTTGACGGCGTTGATCGCCGCCGCGGTTCAGGGCGCGCTGGTGGGTTCCGCCAGCAGGCAGCTGGCCGGCGCTGATGCGGCGAAGCAAACCCAGTTGCGCGCGAAGATGACAAAAGGCGAGCGCATCGCCGGCGGACTGCTGGTCATCACGGTGTTCTGCATGGCCACCGCCAGGATGTTTTGAACGTCCTGCCGCAATCGCAAGATCGTACGGTGCCCGGCGATGGCCGGCGGCGTGCGCGGCGCGCAGACCGGACCGAAGTACCGTGGTGGCTCTCCGTACGGAGGTTCGGCTGCGCGCCACCAATCAATCCAAAATATTCCTCAGATCCGCAAGCCGAACCTGATGCCATCGTAGATGGCGGCATGGATGTTGCGTGAGGCGACTGCGTCGCCGATGCGGAAGAGCACGAAGCCACTCCGCGGATTGCGCACCGGAAAGATGTCGCCGCCATTGATCAGTTTTTCGTAATCGATCGCGCCGGCGTTCTTCGACAGCGGCTTCAGCGCCAGATAGAGATCGTCGAGCGGCAGCGTGCCATGCTCGACCACCACCTGGTCGACCCGCCGCTCGCCGCGCCAGCCATCGGCAAAGTCGGAGGCGAGCTCGGCGATCAGCTGGTTGCCCTCGCGCCGCACCGAACGCAGCCGTGTGTTGATGGTCACCGTGACACCCTTTTCCTGAAAAGCGCGCATGTAGGGCACATGGTTCATGCCGCCCATTTCCGGGGCGAAGAAGCGCTCTGGTGAAACCAGCTCCAGCCTGGCGCCGCTATTGGCGATCAGTTCGGCAGCACCCATGCCTTGATGGCCGCCATTGTCGTCATAGAGCAGTACATTCTCGGCCGGCTTGACGCTGCCGGCCATGATGTCCCAGCTCGAAGTGACGAGATCGTCGCCCGCCGTCAGAGGCGGGTTCTGCGGCACGCCGCCGGTGGCGATCACCACCACGTCGGGCGACAGCGCCAGCACGTCGTCCTTCTCCGCCCAGGTATCGTAGCGGATCTCGACAGCGAGCCGGTCGAGTTCGGCCAGACGCCAGTCGATGATGCCGATCAATTCCTTGCGGCGCGGGTTCTGCGTTGCCAGCCGCACCTGGCCGCCGGCCTGGCTCGATGCTTCCAGCACCGTCACCTGGTGCCCGCGTTCGGCAGCGACGCGCGCTGCCTCCAGCCCGCCGACGCCGGCGCCGACGACGACCACCTTCCGCTTCGGTCCCTCGGTTTTCGGGATGATATGCGGGATATCAGCCTCGCGGCCTGTCGCCGCATTGTGGATGCACAGCGCCTCGCCGCCCTCATAGATGCGGTCGAGGCAGTAGGTTGCGCCGACGCAAGGACGGATCTCGTGCTCGCGGCCCTCCATCACTTTTTTGACGATGTGCGGGTCGGCGATATGGGCGCGGGTCATGCCGACCATGTCGAGCTTGCCGGTGGCGATGGCGTGACGCGCGGTGGCGACGTCGGAAATCCGCGCCGCATGGAAGGTCGGGAATTTGGTCGCCGCCCTGATCTCGCCGGCAAAGTCGAGATGCGGCGACGACCGCATGCCGGTCACCGGAATGACTTTTGTCAGCGCGGCATCAGTCTCGATCGAGCCACGGATGATGTTGAGGAAATCGACCTTGCCGGAGCCGGCCAGCCGCCTGGCGATTTCGACGCCTTCCTGTTTCGACAGGCCTTTCTCGAAATCCTCGTCGGCGACCATGCGGATGCCGACGACGAACTTTTCGCCGACCGCGGCACGCACCGCATCGAGCACCATGCCGGTGAAGCGCAGCCGGTTGTCGAGCGAGCCGCCGAAATCGTCGTCGCGCTGGTTGGTGGCCGGCGACCAGAAGCCGTCCATCAGGTGGCCATAGGCCTCGAATTCGATGCCATCGAGACCGGCTGCCTGGCAGCGCTGGGCGGCCGCCGCATAGTCGGCGACGATGCGCTCGATATCCCAGTCCTCGATGATCTTGGGAAAGGCGCGATGCGCCGGTTCGCGCACCGGCGAAGCCGACAGGACCGGCAGCCAGTCGGCCTTGTTCCAACCGGTGCGGCGGCCGAGATGGGTGATCTGTATCATCACCTTGCAATCGTGCTCGTGGCAGGCATCGGTAAGCTCGGCGAGCCATGGCACGATGCGGTCCTCATAGACATGCAGATTGCCAAAAGCGGCCGGGCTGTCGCGCGAGACGATCGCCGAACCGGCGGTCATGGTCAGCGCCATGCCGCCCTTGGCCTTTTCGGCATGGTAGAGCCGGTACCGCTCCTTTGGCATGCCGTCCTCGGAATAGGCCGGCTCATGGCTGGTCGACATCACCCGGTTCTTCAGCGTCAGATGCTTGAGCTGATAGGGCTGGAGGAGCGGGTCGTTGCTAGTCATCGTCTTCCTGCTGTTTCAAATTGTGCTATTGAGCGGCAAATTTTTGTTTTTACGCATGTCGCTATCCCAAAATCGCTGCGCAGTTTTGGGCGACATGCAGCAAGGAACCTGCTCATGACCGATACGAAAAACCTCACCCAGCTCGGCACCAACGTCGAGGCGCCACAGAGCCCTGAAGCGGCAGTCCTGGAAACCGTGCCGTTTTCGCGCGGCGACGGCCCGCCGGCCATCGTTCGCTTCACCTGCCCGGAATTCACTTCGCTCTGCCCGGTCACCGGCCAGCCGGACTTCGCCCATATCGTCATCGATTACGCGCCCGATGCGCTGCTGGTGGAATCGAAGTCGCTCAAGCTGTTCATGACCTCGTTTCGCAACCATGGCGCCTTCCACGAAGAATGCACCGTCATGATCGGCCGCCGCATCATCGCCGCGACCAAGCCATTGTGGTTGCGCATTGGCGGCTACTGGTATCCGCGCGGCGGCATTCCGATCGACGTGTTCTGGCAAACCGGCGCACCGCCGGAAGGTGTGTGGCTGCCCGACACCGGCGTCGCCCCCTATCGCGGGCGCGGGTGAGCCTGAGTTTCTGAGGAAAATACGTTGCATCAGTTGAGCGGGAGCCGCCGGTAGCGGCCGGGATTGTTCGGGTCGCTGAAATGGCCCATCGGCCCGTGTTCGGCGAAGTGGCCCGCCCAGCGCTTCATCGCAGCCGGATCGAGTTCGACGCCCAGCCCGTCACCCTCCGGCACGCGCACCGTATTGCCCGTCTGGCGGAAAGGACCGTCCTTGATGACATCGCCGATCTGCCAGCGAAACAGCGACTGCGATGCTTCGGTGATCCACGGTGTCGCCGCCACGACGTGCAGATAAGCCGATGTCATGATGCCGAGATCGTTCGAATAGCACCAGAACCCCTTGCCCATCGCCTCACAGGCGGCGATGAATTTCAGAGTTTTCGACAATCCGCCGAGTGCTGCGAAATTGCAGACGAAGTAATCCGGCGCACCGAGCGCGACTGCCCGTCTGAGATCCGGGATGTGCGTGGAGAACGGAATGCGCGAATGCTGGCGCAGCGCTGCCATCTCCTCGAAGGTCGCGACCGGATCCTCGTAATTGCGGATGTTGAACGGCTCGATCTCGCGCAGTACCCAGCGCGCTGTGGTCAGCGACCACTGCATGTTGGAATCGAGTTTGATCTGCGCCTTGTCGCCAAGCGCCTCGCGCAGCATGCGCACTGTCCTGATCTCGAGCTCGGGATCGCCCATGATCAGCTTGCCCTCGAAGATCGTCGAGCCGTGCTGTTCTCGCATGCCGAGACAGTAGTCGACGATCGCTTCGGCGGTCATCTCGCCGCCGGCTCCGCCTTGAGCGGGGCGAAAGGCGAAATATTCCGAAAACGGAATGTCCTTGCGCACCGCGCCGCCGAGCAGCTTATAGAGCGGCATGCCGAAGACCTTGCCTCTTATATCCCACAGCGCCAGTTCGACGGCGCCGAACGCCACCGCGGCTGCGTTCTCGCCGGTGTTGGCGGTGATCTGCCAGGGCGGCACACAGCGCGCCTCGCAGTCGGCGATGTCGAGCGGATCGGCGCCAATCAGCGCCGGCGCGATCTCGGCCTTGATCACCTCGCCGAAATGCCACCATGGCGCCTCGCCCAGTCCGACCACGCCTTCGTCCGTCTCGACCTCGACGATCGATTTCGAGGCGCCGCCGTAGAGACCAGCCGTCCACCAGAACGGAGCATCGAGCGGGACGTTGACGTGGGTGACGCGGATGTTGCTGATCTTCATCGGTTCCGTTCTCACTCACACTGGTATTGGCTTAGCGCCCATTCGCCGGTCACCGAGAGCAGGTCCGATATTTTCCAGTCGCCGTCGACCTTTTTGAACTTCCATTCCAGCCGGTGCGGACCGCCGGAGACGACGAAGGCGACGACGACCTTGGCCTCGTCGCCGTTGACCGCTTCGATGGTCTTCAGGCTCTTGTCGATCTCCGCCTTGTCGTATTCGGCATTGTCGAGCGCCATGTTGGGATCGAGGCACTCGCCCTGCCCCGACTTCCGCAGCGCGTCGCTCTTGTCGAGCACCGACTTTGCCGGGTCGGTGAAATGGCCCCGCTGAGCCGGATCGACCTCGAGCCCGGCATGCTCGTAGAACGGCTTCACCACCGCCGTCGGCGAGCCCGGCTGCACGGGTGCGGCCGGCGCGTTTTCTGCCGGCGGCAAAACTGCCGGCGGAGGTGCCGCACTGTCGGCTGGAGCGCCCAACAAGCCCTGAGCGGCGACGCTGCTCAATCCAGCCAGCAGCCACGCAGTCGCCAGAACCCAGGGACGGCAGCGGAGCACGGCATCACTCCGGGGGCTGCCCGGCCAGGCATTCGAGGGCACTCAGCGTCCAGCCGCTGGTCTTCGAGGTGATGTCGGCGATCTTCCACTGGCCGTCGACCTTTTTCAACGACCAGACCATTTCGCGTTTGGAATCATCGCCTTCTGGGAAAAGGTTGAACGTCGCCGTCACCTCGGCGCTGTCGCCATTGAGCGTTTCAGCCAGGGTCAGCGTCTTGGCCACGGTCTTCTCGTCATAGTCCTGCGCATCGAGACCAGGGGCGAAGTCGATGCAGGGAACTTCATCCGGATGGTTCTTTGCCGCATTGTCGTTCAGTTCGAACAGTTTCGTGACTGGCGCGGTGAAGCGGTCGCGATATTGCGCATCGGCCTCGAATTTGACCGACGGGACATAGAAGAACTTCACGGCGTTGGCAGCAGGGCCGGCAAACGCGGCCGCCGGCAAGGCCATCGAAAGCGCGGCAACAAAAAGTGGCAGTTTCATGCGTGTCCCCGATTGTTCACTGACGGAAGCCATCAGTACCACGCATCTTGCCCGTCGGCTTTCTTGCGGTCCATGAAATCCTGCAACGCGTCCTCTGCCGGCACCTCAGGCGTTCAGCCAGACGTTCTGGAGATCCATCTCGAAGGTTTGGTGGACACCGTAGTTCTTCACCTTCTCGTTCATGTGGCTGAACAGCTTCTGCCAAAACGGCTGAATGATGACGCCCGAATCCTGCAGGATCTGCTCGATGTCCTTCATGACCTCGCGGCGCTTCTCGACGTCGATCAGCGAGAGAGCCTGCTTGAGCTTGGCATCGAAATCAGGGTTCGAGTAGCCGGTTTCGTTCCAGGCCTCGCCGGTGCGATAGCCGAGCGCCAGCACCTGGACGCCAAGCGGGCGCATGTACCAGATGGTCATCGAATAGGGGTATTTCGTCCAGTCGTTCCAGAAGGTCGAACCCGGCAGCACGGTGCGCTTCACCTTGATCCCGGCATCGCGCAACTGGCCGGCAATAGCGTCGCCGGTGTTCTTTTGCCAATCGTCCTCGACGGTGATCAGTTCATGCTCGAAGTCGGCCTGCCCGGCCTCCGCCATCAGCTTCCTGGCCCCCGCGGCGTCGCGTGTCTTCTTGGGCAGCGCATAGTATTCCGGATGAATCGGGCTGACGTGGTGGTTTTCACCAACAGTGCCTCGCCCGGCATAGCCAAGTTCGAGCACCGCCTGGTTGTCGACGGCCATCTGCAGGGCGTTGCGAACCCGCTTGTCGTCATAGGGCTTGTTCGTGATGTTGGTCCGGGCGACGAGCGTGGTCGCTGTCGCGACCTCCGATTTGACCAGCCCCATCTTGTCGAGAATGTCTATGAAGTCGGCCGGCGTCTCGAAGTTGAGATCGATTTCGCCGGAGTCGAATGCATTTATCGAGGCGTTGAAATCGGTTCCGTAGTCGATGAATTCGACGCCGTCGAGAAGCGCTTCACCGCCCCACCACTTGCCAGTCTCACGGCGCTTGACGACCGCTTTCTGGCCGACCGCATAGGACACCAGTTCGAACGGCCCGGTGCCAATCGGCTTCTCGATCGGATTGGCGCCATCGGCGTCGAAGTTGCGATGGACCACGAGCGCCGGATAGTCGGTGAAGTTCGGGATCAGCGAGATGTCCGGTTCGTTCAGCTTCAGCTTCACCGTGTTGTCGTCGACCTTGGTGATCGCCCCTTCCCTGGCCTTGCCGGTCTTTGCATCGATCAGCGCACCAACGCGCGCGGCCATGGAGTTGCCGGCGGCAGCCTTTTCGCACCAGCGCGTCAGATTATAGGCCACATCATCGGCGCTGAAAGCATCGCCGTTGTTCCAGGTTATGCCCTTGCGCACATGCAGCACGTATTCGGTGGCATCGTCATTGACGTCCCAGCTTTCGAGCAGAACCGGCTCGAATGTGAACTGACGCGTGTAGCGAACAAGCGGTTCGAGCCAGCTGCGGGTGATGTTTGCCATCTCTACCCAGTCGTAAGTGCGCGGATCCTTTTGTGCCTTCACCGACATCGAAACGTGCAGCGTGCCGCCTTTCTTCGGCTCTTCAGCCAAAGCCCGCTGCGGCACGGCAAGGCCGATCATGCCGTAGGCAAAGGCCGTCGATGCGCCGAAGGCGCTTGCCAGAGCCAGAAACTCGCGCCGATCCACACGACCTGCACGAGCCTCGCTGGCCATCGCTTCGATGGCGCTCGGTACGCGATCACCGTTGCTTCTGAAGAGTGACATTTTTTCCTCCGTTATGGTTCCCATCGGGTCTTCGCCCGTTATCAACTAACGCTGTCCGGCAGTTTCTCCTCGCGCCGCGCAATCAAATCTTTGAGACCATCGGCGATGCCCTCATCGAGCTTCGGCTCCTCGTAGTCGGCGAGCATGTTGCGCGCTTTCTCGCGGCCGCGGGTGTCGTGGTCCTTTGCTCCTTCCGCCTTCCACTGTTCGAACGAATTGAAGTCCATGATGCTCGGTATGAAGAAGGCGGACTCGAAATGTTCGAGCGTGTGCTGGGTGCCAAGGAAATGGCCCTGCGGTCCGACCTCGCGGATCGCCGCCATAGCCTCCTTGAAATCGTCGAATGGCAGCCCGCCAGCATATTTGTACCAGCCGACAAGCTGCTCGCAGTCAGTCGCAAATTTCGAATAGCCGCAGGTCAGGCCGGCCTCGAGCCAACCGGCGGAGTGCCAGATGTAGTTGGCGCCGGCAAGGATGGCCGCATGCATCAGCATGTTCGCCTCGTAGCCCGCCTGGGCGTCGTTCAGCTTCGAGCCGACATGGAAGCCGGACGTGCGCCACGGCAGCCGATACTTCCGCGCCAGCGCGCCCATGAGATACATCATCTGGGCCGCCTCCGGCGTGCCGCCCATGGGAGCGCCGGTCTTCATGTCGACCGTCACCATGAACTGTCCGTAGATCTGCGGCGAACCCGGACGCAATAGCTGTGTGAACGCGACGCCCGCCAGCGCTTCGGCATTGACCTGCGCGACCGCACCCACGGCAGAGGCCGAAGTCGAGGCGCCGCAAAGGGCGAAGGGCGCGAGGATCAGCGGCTGGTTGTGGCGCGCATAGACTTTCATCGCGTCCAGCATGGTGGCATCCCAGACCAGCGGCGAATTGCAGTTGGTGATGGCCACCAGGACTGGGTTGTCGCGGACATAGTCCTCGCCGAACACGATACCTGCCATCGCCATCGTGTCTTCGGCTCGATCCTTGGAGGTCACGATGCCCATGAACGGCTTGTCGGAGTGCTTCAGCGCCGAATGGATGATGTGGAGGTGACGCTTCGGCACCGCGATTTCCATCGGCTCGCAAATGATCGAGCTCGACGAATGCAGCGCCGGCGCCATATAGGCGAGCTTGTGGAAATTGTTGAGGTCGGCGAGTGTGCCGTAGCGCCTGTTGTTGTCGAGGTCGCGCACGTAAGGCGCCCCGTACATCGGCACGAAGATGGAGTTGTTTCCACCCACACGTACGGAACGCTGGGGATTCCTCGCATTGAGCGTGAACTCCGACGGGACCTTCGATACGAGGTCCATCAGCAGGGCGCGGTCGATGCGGACCCTTGTCTCCGAGACATCGGCGCCCGCCGCCTTCCACATTGCGATCGCCTCGTCGTCGCGGAACTCGCATCCCACCTCTTCGAGGATGGAGAGCGACTCCTGGTGGATGAGCTCCACCGCCTCGTCCGGGACCATCTGATACACCGGAATCTTGCGAACCAGGGTCGGAAATGACGCTACGGGAGCTCCCCGCAGCGCCTTGCGCCCCAGGCGGCCACCCGCGCGACGATTGGTGTGTTCGCTCACTTCAACGGCCGGTGCGTTCATGGAGGCTCCATATTCCTGTTGGTGACCAATCTAGCCAGACAAAATGCAGCTGTGACGCTGGAAAATCCTGATCTCTTGTATAAGCTCAGCTTATGCGAAACTTACGCCACCTACTGCCGTCGGCCGGCAGCCTGATCGTCTTCGAGGCCGCCGGGCGGCTGTCGAGCTTTACCGCCGCCGGGCGCGAGCTCGGCATGACGCAGGCTGCCGTTTCCTATGCGATCCGTGGGCTCGAAGAGCAGCTCGGCGCGAAACTCTTCCAGCGCCGCCACCGGCAAGTCAGCCTTACCGAGGCCGGCGACCGCTTCCATGCCGACGTCTCGCTCGGCCTGTCGCACATCCGCAAGTCGGCGGAAGACCTGCGCCAGATCGCCGTCGGCGCTCATGTGACGCTCGCCGCCTCGACCGCCTTCGCCTCATTCTGGATGATGCCGCGCCTGCAGCAGTTTCGCGACGAACTGCCGGGCATCGACCTGCGCATCCAGACCGCCGACCGCGATCTCGACATCATCGCCGAGGATATCCCGCTCGGTGTCCGCGGCGGCGAGCCCAGGGAATGGCCGGATTATCATTCGCTGCCGCTGGCCGATGAAGTGATATTCCCAGTTGCCGGCGCGAGCTACGTGGCGCGATTCGGGCTGCCGGAAAGCGTCGCGGACCTTCAATCGCACCGCCTCATCCATCTCGAAGAGCCGTTTCGCGAGGCCGCCAGCTGGGACGAATGGTTCGCCTCGGCCGGTGTCGATATCGCCGATGCCGGACGGGGTCTACGCATCAACGACTATGCGCTGGTGATCCAGGCAGTCATGGAGGGGCAAGGTATCGCGCTCGGCTGGGGTCACCTCGCCGAGCGGCTGCTGGCATCGGGGCTGCTGGTGCGCATCACCGGCCACACGATGACGACCGGCAAGGGCTTTCATGTCATCTGGTCGAAAAACCGCGAGCTCAGCGAGAACGCCCGCAAGGTGCGGGACTGGCTGGCGGCGCAGGCATGAGATCCCACGGTGACCGGTCACACCGTCACGACGATCTTGCCGAATTGTTCGTTGGATTCGAGATAACGGTGCGCCTCGACGATCTGGTCGAAGGGAAAGGTTCTGGCGATTGCCGGCTTCAGCGAACCCGAGATCAATCCATCAAGGATGAACGTCTTGGCGGCCTGCAGCCGGACCGGATCGCGGATGATCTCGTGGACGAGATAACCGCGCAGCGTCAGTGTCTTTGCCAGCACTGCAGGTAGCGGAAAAGGTGTCGGGTCGAGGCTCAAGCCGCCATATTCGATGAGAATGCCACCCGGAGCCATCGCTGCCGTCAGAGGCTCGAAGATCGGCCCGCCGACGGCGTCGAACACCACGCGCACGCCGTCCGGGCCGGCGATTTCCTTCAGCCTGGCTTCCAGATGCTCCTCTGCCGAGGCGATGACGTGGGTCGCGCCGAACTCAAGCAGAGCCCGCTTCTTGGCAGATGTCCGTGTGACCGCGATCGGGGTCGCGCCAATCATGTTGGCGATCTGGATCGCCGCAAGTCCGACGCTGCTCGAGGCCGCGGTAATGACAACAAAGTCCTCGCTTTGGAGGTTGGCAATGTCGATCAGCGCACCGCAGGCCGTGAGATATTGCATCCATGCTGCGGCGGCTTCTTCCCAACTCAGCGATGGTGGATGCTTGACGACGAGCTCGGCGGGATATGTGGCAATCTCACCATAGGCAGGCCAGCGGGCCATCGACAATGGCGGCACCACGCTGACGGCATCGCCCGGCGCAAACCCGTCCACGCCTTCACCGACCATCTCGACGATACCCGCCGCCTCGAGCCCAAGACCGGAAGGCAACGGCGCGGTCTGGATATATCTGCCTGAACGCAGCAGCGCCTCGGCCCGGTTGAGGCCCAACGCCTTGACACGGATCTGGACCTCGCCCCGCCCAGGCGCGGACATGTCGACATTCTCGATGCGCAGAACCTCGGGACCACCCAGCTCATAAAAACGAACGACACGTGCCATCGGTCACGACTCCAAAATATTTGAACTGAATGTGCTATGCCAGCGGCGATCAGGCGGATAAATAGCCGTTTGAGTAGATCAGCAGAAACTGTGGGTTTTGAATATGGATCGCCTTACTAGCATGGCCGTGTTCGTCAAAGCCGTCGACCTGGGCTCGTTCGCAGCCGCGGCGGCCGCTCTCGATCTGTCTGGGCCGATGGTCGGCAAGCATGTCCGGTTTCTCGAGGAGCGCCTGGGCGTGCGCCTCATCAACCGGACCACGCGCCGCCAAAGCCTGACGGATTTCGGGCGCGCCTATTATGAACGCTGCCGGCTGGTGCTTGCTGAAGCGGAGGCCGCGGATGCGTTGGCGGCCGACCAGCTTGCCGAGCCGCGCGGAAAGCTGCGTGTCCTCATGCCGATGCATTTCGGCCGGCGCTGCGTTGCCCCGATCCTGTTCGGGCTTGCGCAGCAATATCCCGCGCTGGAACTTGACCTATCGTTCAGCGATGCCATCGCCGACCTCGCCGAGGATGGCTGCGACTTCGCTGTCCGCACGGGCGATCTGGAGGACCAGACCGGGGTGATAGCGCGTCGCATCGCGCGCCAGCACATGGTCGTCTGCGCGTCGCCGCCCTATCTCGACAGGCACGGCCAGCCGCAGCAGATAGATGACCTCGGCAGCCATCATGCGATCATATACCGCCGTTCCGGGCGTGCCGTTCAGCCGTGGCTGTTTCCGCGCAACGGCCAGCCCGCGATGGAGGTTAAGCCCGTCGGCAGATTATGGCTCGACGATCTCGATGCCATCGCCGATGCCGCGGCCGCCGGCATGGGGCTCGCCTGGTTGCCATACTGGCTGGTTCGCGAGCGCATTCAGGCGGGTGTACTTGTCCCGCTGTTGCCGGAACAGCCGAAGTTTCTCTATGATGTCCATGCGCTGTGGTTGCAGACGCCACATCTGCCGATGAAAGTCCGCCTTGCCGTCGACGCACTGGCGGCAGCGCTGCCCAAGCTCATGAGTTGAAGGCACGGTCGCGGTCAGCTGCGCGGATTTCCTCAATTCCGCCCTCCCGCATCGGCCACGAATCCGCCTATAGTGCCCCATGCCCATCCGCCAGCTTTCCGAAACGATGATCAACCAGATCGCCGCCGGCGAAGTCATCGAGCGTCCGGCAAGCGTGGTCAAGGAACTGGTCGAGAATGCACTCGACGCCGGCGCGACGCGCATCGAGATCGTCACCGCCGGTGGCGGGCTGAACCTGATCCGGGTCAGCGACGACGGCTCGGGCATTCCAGAAAAGGAACTGGCGCTGGCGATCGCGCGCCATTGCACCTCGAAGCTCGCCGACAACATTCACGACATCCGCTCGCTCGGCTTCCGCGGCGAGGCCTTGCCGTCGATCGGCTCGGTGGCGCGGCTGTCGATCCGCTCGCGCACCGCGTCCAGTGAAAACGCCGCCGAGATCGGCATCGACGGCGGCCGCGTCTCCGCCGTCAGGCCGGCGGCGGCCAATCGCGGCACCACGGTCGAGGTGCGCGACCTGTTCTTCGCCACGCCCGCAAGGCTCAAATTCATGAAGGGCGAGCGCGCCGAAAGCTCGGCCATCGGCGATGTGGTCAAGCGCATCGCCATTGCCTTCCCCGCCGTGCGCTTCACGCTGGCCGGCCCGGACCGCTCGACGCTGGAACTGCCGGCGACCGACGACAGCCCGGAAGGCCGGCTGCGCCGGGTGGCGCAGGTGATGGGCGCCGACTTTCCCGACAATGCGATCGCCATCGACGCGGTGCGGGACGGCGTGCATCTCGCCGGCCATGTCTCGGTCCCCTCCTTCACCCGCGCCAACGCGCTGCAGCAATACGCCTATGTCAACGGCCGCCCGGTGCGTGACAAACTGATCGCCGGCTCCATTCGCGGCGCTTTCGCCGACGTGCTGCCGCGCGACCGCCACGCGGTCACCGTGCTGTTCCTGACGCTCGACCCGGCGATCGTAGACGTCAATGTCCATCCGGCCAAGGCAGACGTGCGCTTCCGCGACCCGGGGCTGGTGCGCGGGCTGATCGTCGGCGCCATCCGCGAAGCGCTGGCCAATGCCGGCATCCGCGCCGCCACCACCGGGGCCGCCGGCATGATGGCAGCGTTCCGGCCAGGCGCGGCATCCTATGCGCATGGCGGCCCGGCCAACGGTCATCGTAGCTACGAGGCCGCTTACCGGGCCTCCGGCTTTGCCGGGTTCGATCCTGGCCGCTCGCCACAGCGGCCGCTCGATATGGGCGGCGGGTTCGGCGAGGACGAGCAGGCGGCCTTCGACGCCGGACCGCTGCACAGCGCCGATGCGCGGGCCGGGCAAAACGAAGCGGCGGAGACGCTGCTCGGCACGGCGCTGGGCGCGGCGCGCGCGCAAGTGCACGAGAACTATATCGTCGCCCAGACCAGGGATTCGCTTGTCATCGTCGACCAGCATGCGGCGCATGAGCGGCTGGTCTACGAGGCCTTGAAGAACGCCCTCCACTCACGCGCGGTGCCGTCGCAGATGCTGCTGCTGCCGGAGATTGTCGACCTGCCGGAAGAGGATGCCGAGCGGCTCGCCACGCATTCCGAGACGCTGGCCCGCTTCGGCCTCGGCATCGAGCGCTTCGGCCCCGGCGCCGTCGCGGTGCGCGAGACGCCGTCGATGCTCGGCGAGACCAACGTCCAGCAGTTAGTGCGCGACCTCGCCGACGAGATCGCCGACAACGACACGCTCGACACGCTGAAGGAGCGGCTGGACAAAATAGCCGCGACCATGGCCTGCCACGGCTCGGTACGTTCCGGCCGCCTGCTCAAACCGGAAGAGATGAACGCGCTGCTGCGCCAGATGGAGGCAACGCCGGGCTCCGGCACCTGCAATCACGGCCGCCCGACCTATATCGAACTCAAGCTTGCCGATATCGAGCGGTTGTTCGGGCGGCGATAAGGAACTCGCAGGGCGCAGGCCCCCACCCGGACCTTCGGTCCGACCTCCCCACAAGGGGGAGGTAGGGAGCCTAGCCGCCGACGTCTCGCGAGGAGCTTACCTTCCCCCTTGTGGGGAGGGTCGCTGCGAAGCAGCGGGGTGGGGGTACGAAAAGAGCCGCTGCATAGCGGCTCTTTTCGAGTCAAGAGACAGCCCCAACCCTCTGAATCACCTCTTCAAATTCACCACGATGACGCCGCCCAGCGCCAGTGCGCCGCCGATTATGCCGAGCAGCGTCGGCACCTCGCCCAGCCAGAAGAAGCCGATCAGCGTCGCCACCGGCGACACCAGATAAAGGAAGTTCGAGGCGCGCGCGGCGGGCAGCCGGGAAAGCGCTGTTGCCCAGGCGGCATAGGCAATCAGGCTGGGTATGATGCCGAGAAAGATGACCGCGCCGAGCCCGGCCGTATCGGCGACCGCCGCCTGCGCCAGACCGCTCGGCAGGAACGGCGACAGGCAGAGCGCGCCAAGCACCATGTTCGAGGCCGAGATCGTCAGCGGGTGATGGCGACCAAACAGCGGCTTCTGAACGATGGTGTTGACGGCCGAGCACAGCGCCGAGCCGAGGACAAGCAGCGCACCGCTGTTGAAATGCAGCCCTTGCCCCTCGCCCATGGCGATGATGCCGATTCCGGCGAAGGACAGGAATGTGCCGGCCCAGGCCAGGCCTGAGAAGCGTTCGCCGAGCAGCGCCATGGCCATGATGGCGGTGAAGATCGGGCTGACATTGATGATGAAGCCGGCCGCACCGGCCGAAACGGTCAGTTCGCCGAAATTGAGCATCACCGTGTAGAGCGCGACGAAGACGGCACCACCGAAGACAAAGCGCCAGAGTTCGTCAAGCCTGGGCAGCGCCGGCCGCTTGACCGCGAGGAAGATCGCCGCCGGAACCGCGGCGATGGCAAAGCGCAGCGCGCCGAGTTCCAGCGGCCCGAAGGCGGCAAGGCCGGCGCGGATCGCCGGAAAGGCGGAGGCCCAGCCGATCACCGTCAGCGCCACCGCGATGGCCGCCGTGGCATCCATGCGCTGTGTCGTATTCAACGTGCCGGTGTAAGCGCTCATCTCGGTGTCCTCGCGATCCAATGCCATGAAGTAGAGAAACGCTATTGTGGGCCGGTTGACAAACGAACAAATCGAGGATCACCTGTGACTATGGATCACAGCTCAGACTCGATGCTGCCGCTTGAAACGCTGCGCGCCTTCGACGCCGCGGCACGCACCGGCAGCTTTTCGGCGGCGGCCGAGAAGCTCAACATCACCCATGGCGCCGTCAGCCGGCAGATCGCCAAGCTCGAGGGCTGGCTCGGGCTAAAAGTCTTCGATCGCGGCGCGCGCGGCGTCTCGCTGACCGTCGAGGGCAATCGCCTGCATCTGCGCACCACGGAAGCCTTCGCCCTGATCGCCAGCAATTCGGATCGCTGGGTCGAGCCGCGCGGCACGGCGGTGGTGCGGCTGACCTCGATCCCCTCGGTCAGCGGGCTGTGGTTGATGCCGCGCATGGCGGCGCTGGAGAACCACCCGTCCAAGCTGCGTATCGTGCTCGATGTCGACATCCGCCAGGGCGATCTTGCTGACGAGGGCATCGACCTGTCGATCCGCTGCGGGCGCGGTCGCATTCCGGGCCGGATCTCGGTGCAGCTTTTCGAAGAATATGTGTTCCCGGTCGCCTCGCCGGAATTGGCCAGGGAGATCGGCCGCGGCGATCCTGCCCGGCTGCTCAACTATCCGGTGATCAACGATTCCGACGCTTCGGCGTGGCGCGCCTGGTTTGCGGCGCAGGAGATGGACTATCGGCCGCGGCCGCACGACCGCCGTTTCGAGGATTACAACCTCGTGCTCGACGCCGCCGCGCACGGGCTCGGCATTGCGCTGGCGCGTCCGCCATTGACGGTGGACCAATTGAAGTCGGGCCGCATCGTCGCCGTAGACGAGCGCAGTGCGCTGAGCCCGATATCCTACTGGCTCGACCGGCCGCTGGGGCGCCCGCGCACTGCTGCCGCCGAACTCGCCCGGCGCATCGCGGTCCAGGCCGGGCTGCCAGCGGAGAAGATCGAAGAGTTTGTCATCGCCGAAGAATGAGATGCCTAAGGCGCGTCGCGTTCGACCGGCCTCATGCGATGTGCTTCAGGTTCTTGTGTTTATGCGTGTCGAGTAAAACCGCTGCACACTTTTGCGCGACATGCATTGGCATCCGCTTTGCCGGCTTGTTCGAGCAAGTGTCACCAGAAACAGAACCAGGCAAGGCCAACCAAGCTTGACCTCGCCGCAATTTGTGGCGATGACATCGTCATGAATTTCGGCACCACCCTATGATGAACCGTTTCGAAGGCCCCGGCGGCAAGGAAGCCCGCATCCGCTATCTCGATGGCGACTTCCAGGTGACCAGCCCCGGCGCCTTCGTGCGCTGCGCGGTGACCGGCGAGAGCATCCCGCTCGACGAGCTCAAATACTGGAGTGTCGCCAGGCAGGAACCCTATCTGAATGCCGCCGCCTCGCTGCGCCGCGAGATCGAAGCGCATCCGGAACTGCGCCGCCGACGCTAGTCTGGCGCAAATGGAAGCCGCCCCGTTGCGATCCTTCGCGCCCGCTCTGCCGCTGCGTCAGGCCGACAACACCGAACCCTGAAAGGTTATCTTGAAATAAAAAACCCGCCTCGGGGCTCGAGGGCGGGTCGTCGGTGAATCATCACCATACCGATATTAGTAGCATAGCTGCCGGCACAAAACAAGAACAAAATACGCTCGACCGGCGGAAAGATGCAAATTCCAGTCCCCGCATCGGCTTGGTGCTCAGCTGGCTAGTGAGCCCCTCAGCCGGCGCTGCCGCCAGGCATCCAGCGTCTCGTCGATAATACGTTGCGGCACATGGTCGAGCTCGAAGACGGTGTCGATCTCCAGCACGTCAAGCCGGTCGAGGAATTCCGGCGGGGCTGCGCCGTGACGCAGGCGGGCAGCGTCCTTGGCGGTGGTAATGAGGCCAAGCCCGGCTTTACGTGCCGTCGCCGCCAATTCGGCCAGCTCGTCCGCACTGTAGAAATGATGGTCAGGAAATGGTCGGGTCAGCGCAAGCTCGCCGCCGGCCTCCCTTACGGTGTCGAAAAACCTGTCGGGATGGCCAATGCCGGCGAACGCCAGGAACCGCCTGCCGGCCAGCGTCACCTTGCTGCTCGGCGCAGTATGCGCCTCGAAGATCGGCCTGCCGGCGCGCGCTGCCTGGCGCACGACAGTGTCGGCCGCGATGCCCTCGCCCATCTTCAGCAAGGCGCTGGTGAAGACCAGTTGGTCGACGATGTTTGCCCGCAGCGGCCCGCCGGGGATGACGCGGCCATTGCCGATGCCATGGCGCGCGTCGACGACGACGAGCGCATAGTCGATGTGGATGCGCGCGCTCTGAAAACCGTCATCCATGATCAGGAAATCGCAGCCGAGCTTCTCCAGCAGAAGCCTGGCGCCGGCGGCCCGGTTCGGCGTCACCGCGACCGGCGCGTGTTCGGCCAGAAGCAGCGGCTCGTCGCCGACATGCTTGGCGGCGTCGTGGTGCGGGTCGACGATATGCGGCTGCGCGAAGGAGCCACCATGGCCGCGCGACAAAAAACCCGGATTGAGCTGCATGCGCCGGGCCTGCTCGGCCAATGCGATCGCCACCGGCGTCTTGCCGGTGCCGCCGACGGTGAGGTTGCCGACGCAGAGCACCGGCGCCTCGACTTTTTCGCGCGGCGCGTGCCGCATGCGGCGACCGGCGACGAGCGCATAGATGGCGGAGAGCGGCGACAGCGCCATGACCCGCCAGTCCGGCTCTTCCCACCAGAAGGGTGGCGCTTCCGAGGTCACGTCAGCGCCCGTTCGCGCCCTTCAGGCGCGACTTGACGACCAGCGGCTGGATATAGGGCTCGAGCGACCTGAGCGTATGTGCCAGCGCACCGCGCATCTCGTCGACGGTCGCCGCACCCGCCGCCATCATCTCATGGCGGGCCGCCTCGTTGGTCAAAAGGAAATTGACGGCGCCGGCCAGCATATCGCGGTCGCGCACCAGCTTGGCGCCGCCACTGTCGAGCAGGCGCTGATAGGCCTCGCGAAAATTCTGGACGTTGCGACCGGCAAGCACCGCTGTCTCCAGCATCGCCGGTTCCAGCGGGTTCTGGCCGCCCTCGGAAGTCAGCGAACGGCCGACAAAGGCGATTTCCGTCAGCCTCAGATAAAGCCCCATCTCGCCGATCGTGTCGCCGAGCAGAATATCGGTGTCGGCGGTGATCCTGTCGCCCTTGCTGCGCTGCGCCAGCTTCAGGCCCATGCCGGAAATCTGCGCGGCCAGCTGCCCGGCGCGATCGGGATGGCGCGGCACGATGATCGTCAAAAGCCCGTGGTGGCGCTTGTGCAGCATGGCGTGAACTTCGGCGGCGACCGCCTCTTCGCCGTCATGGGTCGATATCGCCGCCCAGGTCGGGCGGCCGCCGATCTGGCGCTTCAGCGCCGCCAGTGCCCGTTCGTCGGCCGGCGGCGGCGCGGTGTCGACCTTGAGATTGCCGGACACGGTGACCGGCCTGGCGCCGAGCGAAAGGAAGCGCTCGCCATCGATATCCGACTGGGCGACGACATGGGCGAGATTTTCGAACAAGGCTTCCGCGATGTTAGCGCGCTTCTTCCAGGATTTGAAGGAGCGGTCGGACAGCCTGCCGTTGACCAGGACCTGCGGCACGCGGCGGGCGCCGAGTTCCAGGATGGTCATCGGCCAGATCTCCGATTCGGCGATGATCGCCAGGTCCGGCCGCCAATGGTCGAGGAAGCGGCTGACCGCCGGCTTGAGGTCGAGCGGCACATATTGGTGGATGATGCGGTCGCCCAGCCGTTCTTCGGCGACCTGCGCCGAGGTGACGGTGCCTGTCGTCAGCACGATGTTGACGCCGTAATCGAGAATGCTCTCGACCAGCGGCACGACGGCGATGGTCTCGCCGACGCTGGCTGCATGGATCCAGATCACCGGGCCCTCGGGCCGCTCGCGTCCGGCGACGCCGTAGCGCTCGCGCCGGCGAATGCGGTCCTCCTTGCCTCTGGACGTGCGCCAGGCGACGTAAGTTCCGACCAGCGGGTAGGCAGCGGCCCCGGCGAAACGGTACGCCGTCAGGAAGGCGCGCGCCCAGCGCATACTCATTTCGGACCGTCCACAAGGCGATAGGCCTCGGCGGTCGCGGCATTGAGCGAGGCCGTAACCTCCTGGCGCTTGCGTTCCATTTCCGCGGCGTCGGCGTTGGCCGGCACGAAGACAGGCGTGCCGACGACAATCGAGGAGCGGCCGAAGGGCAGGTTGATCGTCGTCTTATCCCAGCTGCCCTCGATCACCTTGCGGCGGCTCGTGGCTATCGCGGCAGGCAGGATCGGCCGGCCGGACAGCCGCGCCAGAAGGACGACACCGAGCCCTGCATCGCGCGGCGTGCCGTGAGGAATATCAGCAATCATGGCGACATTCTTGCCGGTGGCGAGCGACTTTTTGAGGGCGATGAGCGCCTTGGCGCCGCCCTTGTCGAGATGCCTTGCGCTTTCGCGCCCGCCAGAGCCACGCACCGCCTCGATGCCGAATTTCTCGACCATCAGCGCGTTGAGCTCGGCATCGGCGCTGCGCGACACCATGGCAACCAGCGGCCGTCCCTTGGGATAATAGGCCGGGGTCAGCAGATGCTGGCCGTGCCAGAGCGCGATAATTCCGGGCTCGAGCTGCGCATAGGCGCCGCCGGAAAACTTCGCCGATCCGTCGACCATGCGGTTGGTCAGGCGGACAAGGCGGACGAAATACGCAAACAGAGCGGCAAGCGCATTCTTGACGAATCGCGACTGCGCCAGCGGTTCGCGGATCTTGCGCCAGAACGTCTTCGGCTTGCGACGTCTGACCGCCGACCGCGGGGCCGATCGCTTGACCGCTTCATGGTTCATCGATGTCAACCGGCAGCCTTGTTTTCGGGATCGAGCAGGCGGTGCAGGTGAACGACGAAGTAACGCATATGGGCATTGTCGACGCTGGCTTGCGCCTTGGCCTTCCAGACGGCGTGCGCCGATTGGTAGTCCGGATAGATGCCGACAACATCGAGCGCGTCGAGGTCGCGGAATTCGGTGCCGCCCAGCTTCTTGAGTTCGCCGCCGAACACCAGGTGCAAAAGCTGTTTCTTTCCGTCTTCAGCGGCCATGTCGATCCTTCACATATCGTGAGTTTGGGACAGGTCTAGACCAAAGCCGCCGACTTTGGAACTATTGATAGTGGTCAATTGTCCAGCCCGGCGATGACGCCGGCGAGCACGGTGAGGAGTTCGCCGCTGCCGGCGGCGAGCGGTCCGTGACGGATCACTTCGCCGGCATAGAGCGGCGCGCGGCCATGCCGATCGAGCAAGGCGCCGCCTGCCTCGCGCAGGATGAGATCGGCCGCGGCGATGTCCCAGTCATGCGCGTTGGCCTTGACGAAGGTGGCGTCGAGCTGGCCGCCGGCGATTATCGCCAGCCGGTAGGCGAGCGAAGGAATATAGGGCACCCGCCTCAGCCGCTTATGCCATTTCGCCGGCATCAGGTCGATCATCGCCTTCGGTCCGGCGATTTCGGCCGTTTCCGCCGGCGGACGCACGCTGATGCGCTTGCCGTTCAGGAACGCGCCCTCACCCGGCAGTGCCCAATAGATTTCGCCTTTCGCCGGGCAGTCGAGCACGCCGGCGAGCGTTCGGCCGTTCTCGACCACCGCGACGCTGACGCACCATGTGGGCAGCCCTTCGAGGAAGCCACGCGTGCCGTCGATCGGATCGACGACGAAGGTGCGGCGCGCGACAAGCCTTACCGGGTCGTCGACGGTTTCCTCCGACAGCCAGCCATAATCCGGCCGGGCCGCCAGCAAGGTCTCGCGCAGATATTTGTCGGCGGCGTGATCGGCTTCGCTGACCGGCGAGGTGCCGCCCTTCATCCACACCTGCGGATTGTTGTTGAAGTACTGCATGGCGATGAGCCCCGCCTCGCGGGCAGCGTCGCGCAGCAACTGCAGGTCTTCAGTTGCGCCGGCCGAGACGGCCGGATCAAGCTCCGGCAAGGGTCATTCCTTCGATCAAAAGCGTGGGCGCGGCGGTGCCGAAATTGCGGTCGAGATCGCTCGCCGGAACCATGTTGAGGAACATCGTTTTCAAATTGGAAGCGATGGTCACCTCGGCAACGGGATAGGCCAGCTCGCCGTTTTCGATCCAGAAGCCGGACGCGCCGCGGCTATATTCGCCCGTCACCATGTCGACGCCCTGGCCGAACACTTCGGTGACGTAGAAGCCGGTCTTGAGCGACTTGATCAGCTCTTCCGGCGTATTTTCCCCGGGCTCGATCGCGAGATTGGTCGACGATGGCGAGACCGACGAGCCGCGGCGCGAGCCGCGCCCATTGGTGACGAGACCGAGTTCCCGAGCCGCCGAAGTCGACAGGAACCAGTGGTTGAGCACGCCCTTGTCAACCATGAACAGTTTTTCGCCCTCGACGCCTTCGCCGTCGAACGGGCGCGACGCCTGTCCACGGCGCCGGAGCGGCTCGTCGGTGACGGTGATTGCGGCCGAAGCCACCTTCTTGCCCATCATGTCGCGCAGAAAGCTGGTCTTGCGCGCCACCGCGGCGCCATTGATGGCACCGGCGAGATGGCCGGCAATGCCGCGCGCGACGCGCGGATCGAACACCACGTCAACCGGCCCGGTCGCAGCCTTCCGCGCGCCAATGCGGCGGACAGCGCGCTCACCGGCCTTGCGGCCGATGTCTTCCGGCGCGTCGAGATCGGAAAAGTGCTGGCGCGAGGAGAATTCGTAATCGCGCTCCATGCCGGTGCCCTCGCCGGCGATCACGCTGGTCGAGCGCGAAAAACGCGAGGCGACGTAATGGCCGACGAAGCCGTGCGAAGTGGCGAGCACCAGCCCGCCGAGCCCGGCACTGGCACCGCTGCCGGCCGAATTGGTGACGCCCTTGACCGCAAGCGCCGCCGCTTCGGCGGCAAGGGCTGCTTCCTTCAATTGGTCCGCCGATACCTCCGTGGCATCGAACAGATCAAGGTCGCGCGGCTTCTTGACCAGCAGGACCGGATCGGCGAGCCCCTGATAGGGATCCTCGGGCGACACCTTGGCCATGGCGACGGCGCGCTCGGCCAGCATATTGGGATCGGATGCCGCCGTTGCCGAAACACTCGCCACCCGTTTGCCGACAAAGACGCGCAGCGAGACGTCCTCGCTCTCGGACGCTTCGGTGCCTTCGACCTTGCCGAGCCGCACCGACACGCCGGTCGAACGGCCGCGCACCGCAACCGCATCGGCGGCATCGGCGCCGGCCCGTTTGGCAGCCTCGACCAGGGCCGCGACGCGGTCGGTCAGTTTCGCTGCGTCAAGCGTATCGGTCATGCGCATAATCCCGTTATTGGCGGCCGGCTGAAGGGCAGCCGCTGCTGCACCATCTATTGTCCCGATGCGGCTTCTGCAATGGGAGAAGCGGACAATCAGGAGGCATCTAGCCCCAGGTCGGCGCGACCGATCTAGAGCTGGTGCGTCCTTCTGGACGAACAAAGGACGGCTTAGATCTTTTGATTTTGCACCTACGCCGGCCTGATCGGAAACAGACTCCTGATCTCAACCCGAAGGCGAAATGTTCGATTGATCAGGCGTGGAAGCGATCAGCCGAAAACGTCGCGACACGCGCTGGATCGCCGCGACCACTGATCAGCTCGGCAACCAGGCGTGCAGTGATCGGCGCGAGTGTCAGGCCGAGGTGGCCGTGACCGAAAGCATGGATCACCCTGGAGCTGCCGCGCGACGGGCCGATGACCGGGCGGGAATCCGGCAGCGACGGCCGGAACCCGAGCCATTCAGATGAAGGCTGGCCGAGTTGTGGAAAGAACTGCCTGACACCGCGATCGAGCAGCGCCAGCCGGCGCGCACTTGCCGGCGCTGCAAGCCCGCCGAGCTCGACAGTTCCGGCGACACGCAGCCGGCCGTTCATCGGCGTCATGTAGAAGCCGAGATCGACAGGGCAGACCGGACGATGGAGCAGAGGCGCTTCGGTCGGGAATTCGAGATGATAACCGCGTTCGGTTTCGAGCGGGATCCTGTCGCCGGCCTGCATGGCCAACGCCCGCGATTGCGCGCCCGCGGCGATGACCACCGTGTTCGCCTTGACCCGAAAGCCGGAACCGCTGAGCCTGACACCGTCCGCCTCGACCCGCAGTCCGGTTATCTCAGCCTGCGCTACCGAAACGCCGCGGTCGGTCGCGGCATCGAGCAGCCGCCGCATGAGCGTCTTGGGATCGGTGACATTCATCGAGTCCGGGAAGTACAGACCGCTGGCCCCGGTCGCGGGCAAGCCAGGCTCCAGCGCGGCGATCTTTTCAGGCGTCAGAACCTCTTGATGGACGCCAAACCCGGCGCGCAGCGCCCTGCCCCCGGCGGCCTTGGCGAAATCGCTGTCGCGACGATACAGGTAGAGACAGCCGTTGCGGCGCAGCAGGTCTGCCATGTCAGACTCCTTCGCCATCTCCTCCCAAGCCGGCAGGGCCTCAGCCAGAAGCCCGGCGAGCGCCAGCGCATTGGCTCGGGTGGCCGCCGGAAGCGACTGCCGCACGAATTGAACCAGCCATGGCGCAAGCTGCAACAGCGCCGGCCAGCGCAAGGAAAAAGGGCTTTCGGGATCGAGAAGCAGCTTTGGCAGCGCGCGCAGCACAGCCGGATTGCCGACCGGCATGCAGGCATATTCGGCAATCGTTCCGGCATTGCCGAAGGAGGCGCCGGAGCCCGGCTCATTGGGGTCGATGAGCAGGACTTCGCGACCCTCAACTGCGACCCGGAGTGCCGTCGCAAGTCCGACAACGCCGGCACCGACAATGGCGATTTCGACCGTTTCCGACGCTGCCATCATTAGATCCTAGACGAAGCCAGGCAATTGCAGATGGCCGGCCGATAGCAATTCGGCCATCGAGTTCAGGGCCGTGCGCAGATCGTCGAGCGAGCGCGCGGCGCCGACATTGATGCGCACGCCGTGCTGTACCGGCTCGCGCCCAACCGCGAAGGCATCACCCGGGAGCACGGCAACGCCACGTTCCAGGCAGGTGCGAGCGAAACCCGCGCCCCGCCACGGCTCCGGAAGGCGCAGCCAGGCATGCGTCGAAGTGGGGTGGTTCTGGACATCGTAGCGGCCGAGGATTTCGGTGAGGATGGCCTGGCGCTGGCGAAGCTCCTGCTTCTGCGTTTCTATGATGCGCGCCGCCAGGCCCTCTTCTATCAGCCGCGCGCCGATCAGCGCCGTCAAGGGACTGATGCTCCAGCAGTTGATGCGCAACGCCGCTGCGACCTGGCCGGCTATGGCGCGTGGCGCGATCACAAAACCGAGGCGCAGCCCTGGGGCAAGGCATTTCGACAAGGCGCCGACGTGAACCGTCAATTCGGACTCGAGGCTGGCAAGCGATGGGGGGGGATTGTCTGCCAGGGGGCGGTAGACGTCATCTTCGATGATGAGGACGTTGTGGCGGCGGGCGACAGCTACCAGCTCGTGCCGGCGCTCCTCGGATAGTGTGATGGTCGTCGGGTTGTGCAGGGTCGGCACCAGGAAGACCGCGCGTGGGCGGAGCTGCGCGCAGGCCGCGTCGAACGCGTCGGCCCGCATGCCGCCACGGTCCATCGCGACGCCTCTGAGGTCGAGCCCATGCACCCGGCACAGCGCGTTGATGCCCTGATAGGTCACTTCGTCGGCGAGCACGACCTCGCCCTGCCTGGTCACCGCGCCAAGCACGCAATCCAGCCCATGCTGGGCGCCCGCCGCCAGCACCACGCGGCCGGGATCGCCTTCCCCCGCCACCGGTCGCATCCACTCGGCGATTGCCGTCCTCGCCCAAAGCGGCCCCTCCGGCGGATGATAGTCCTGAAGCGTGGCATAGTGCCGGTCCTTCGACAGGCGCGGCAGCAGCAGCCCGAGCGCGTCGAGATAGGCCGAGGTCGCAGGTCTGTTGACGGAGAGGTCGATTACGCCGGTGTCGTCGCTCGGCGCCGACACGAAACCTGGCCTTTCGCCGCCGTTGCGTGCAGCCACCGTTGTGCCGCGTCCGGGCCGCGCTTCGAGCAGGCCGCGCTGCTGCAGCGTCGACAGTGCGCGCGTCACCGTGGTGACATTGATGCCCAGTGCGCGGGCGATCTCGCGCTGCGGCGGCAGCCGGTCTCCAACCGCAAGTGTGCCGGCCGTGATCCGTTCGGCAATAGCGTCGGCAAGGCGCCGGTAGACCGGGCCTTCATCCGAGGCGAGTTGCAGGTCCTGAAGCATGCGGATTGGCGGATTCGGTGTGTTGACGCTCTGGCTACCGGCGCATCTAGCATAAGACAATGCTCCGGACAATAGCACTTGTCCGGTACATATTTCCAAAATCCGGCTGAAAAATCTCACACAATCCCGAACAAAGCCGCTTGACGGCCAAACTTGTCTGCATCTATGGTCCTTTAGCGATTGATTGTGTGAGCATACAAGTTTGGTTTGCCGCCATTGTGCGGCAGCGTCATGCGAGACCGATACATGAACGGCAAGCACCACCTCGTTTCGACAAGCAGCTTCTGCCGCAGCTCGACGGACTTGCGTCCGTGACCGCCGAAGCAACAGCCTTGTCACGCGACAGTGCCGAGCCTGCACGGGCAGCCGATGCCGGCAGCCATGGATTTGTCGAATTCATCGATGTCGAGAAATCCTATGACGGCCGCACCTTCGCGGTAACGCGGCTGAACCTCGGCGTTGCGCGCGGCGAGTTCCTTACCCTTCTCGGACCCTCCGGTTCGGGCAAGACGACGACGCTCAACATGCTTGCAGGGTTCGAACGGCCGACCAGCGGCGTCATTGCGCTTGAAGGCCGGTCGGTAGACAGGCTGCCGCCCTACGAACGCAACATCGGCATGGTGTTCCAGAACTACGCGCTGTTTCCCCACATGAGCGTCGAGGAAAACGTCGCCTTCCCGCTCTCAGTCCGCAAGATTACCAAGACGGACATCGCAGCCCGCGTCGGCCGCGCGCTCGACATGGTGCGGCTGCGGCAGTTCGGCGACCGGCGGCCGGCACAGCTTTCCGGCGGCCAGCAGCAGCGTGTCGCGCTTGCCCGCGCGCTGGTGTTCGAGCCGAGCCTGGTGCTGATGGACGAGCCTCTCGGTGCGCTCGACAAGAAGCTGCGCGAGCATATGCAGCTCGAGATCAAGCAGTTGCACACCATGCTCGGCGTCACCATCGTCTATGTGACGCACGACCAGAGCGAGGCGCTGACCATGTCGGACCGAGTCGCCGTCTTCAACAATGGCGGGATTGCCCAGCTCGGTTCGCCTGATGATCTCTACAACGCGCCGCAAACTTCGTTTGTCGCAAGCTTCATCGGCGAGAACAATACGCTGCTCGGCAAGGTCGACCGCGTCTCTGGCAAGGAGTGCCGCGTTGCGCTGGACGGCGGCGGTTCGTTAACCGCGCTGGCCATCGGTGTTGCGGAGGGCGCGGCCTGCCATGTCGCTATCCGCCCGGAGCGGCTGAAGCTTGCGCCCGCTTCGAACGGAGCAAATGCGTTGGCCGGCACGGTCGATGGCCGCATCTATCTCGGCGACCACCAGCGTCTTCTGGCCAGGCTGGAAAACGGACAGGTGCTGACCGTCAAGGTCGGCCCCGAAGCGACCATGGGCAACGGGGAACCGGTCACGGTTTCCTGCGCGCCCAACGACTGCCGTGCCTTCCCGGCAGATGCCGGAACGGGCGGTTCCATCTCGAAAACAGGGGAATAACAACAATGAAAATCACCAAAGCACGGCTGTTCGCCTTTGCGGCAGCCACAGCATTCATCACCTCAGGACATGTCGCCTTCGCCGACGAGCTTTCGATCATGGCCAGCGGCGGCGCCTGGCAGGATGCCCAGCGCAAGGCATGGTTCGAGCCGTTCAGCAAGGAGACCGGTGCCAAGATCGTCGAGCAGGAATATCTTGGCGATCTCGGCAAGGTCAAAGCCATGGTCGACACCGGCAACGTGCCGATCGACCTGGTGACGGTCGAGACCGCGACCGTGCTGCAGGGTTGCGACGCCGGCATTCTCGAGCGCCTCGACTATTCCAAGATCGCGCCGCGCGAAAAATTCCTCGAAGGCTCCGCGCTCGACTGCGGCGTCGGCCTCGACGCCTATGGCGACGTGCTCGCCTATGACCCCAACGTGCTGAAAGAGGCGCCGACCTCGGTGCTCGACATCTTCGACACGACCAAGTTTCCGGGCAAGCGCGCGATGCGCAAGTTCCCGGCGCAGAATTTGGAATGGGCGCTGATGGCCGATGGCGTCGCGCCGGCCGATGTCTACAAGGTGCTGGCCACGCCGGAGGGCGTCGACCGCGCCTTCAAGAAGCTCGACACCATCAAGAACGATATTGTCTGGTGGGATGCCGGCGCACAGCCGCCGCAGCTCCTGGCATCCAAGGAAGTGGTGATGACCACCGCCTGGAACGGCCGTATCCAGAATGCGATCGACAAGGACGGGGCGCCATTCAAGATCGTCTGGAACAACCAGATCCTCGAATACGACATGATCGCCATTCCGAAGGGGGCCAAGAACCCAGAGCTGGCCTACAAATATCTTGCCTATATCAGCCAGCCGGAAAACAACGCCAAGCTCGCCAGCTACATCACTTACGGGCCGGTGCGGACCGATGCAGCTTCCTTTGTCGCGCCGGACGCGCTGCCCAAATTGCCGAACGCGCCCGACCATATGAGCGCTTATCTGGTCGCCGACACCGAATTCTGGGGCGACTACGGCGAAGATCTGGTCAAGCGCTTCAACGCCTGGCTCGCGCAGTAGGAAAAATGACGGCGCTTGAGCCCACGGAATTGGATCGGCCGCGCATCGCGCGCGACCGGTCGGCCGCCGATGCCAAGGCGGCGAAATCCGTCACGGCAAAACTTCGGCGCGCCGAGTTTGGCGACCGGCTGCGGTCGCTGGCGCTGGCGGCGCCTTTGCTTGTGCTGCTGGCGCTGAGCTTCGGCATCCCGATCGTCCTGCTGCTGTCGCGCGCCGTCTACGATCCGACGATTGCCGACGCCCTGCCGCAGACCAGCCAGGCGCTGCGCGGCTGGAACGGCACGGGACTGCCAGGCGATGCCGCCTTCCTGGCCCTTGCCGCCGACCTCCGGAGCAACCAGGCCAAGGGCACCGCCTACGAACTTGCCAAGAGCCTCAACGCCCGCCTGCCCGGTGCGCGCAGCCAGGTGCTCAAGACGGTACGCCAACTGGAGGCTGCCGACAGGCCGCCGCTGGAGGTGATGAAAGCCGTGCCGTTCTGGTCGGCGCCCGGCACATGGCCGGTCATCGAGAGCGGCACCCACAGCGTGACGTCGTTCTACTTGCTGAGCGCGCTTGATCTGCGCTGGAACGCCGACGGAGGCATTGAAAGAGTGCCGCCGCAACAGGCGATCTTCCTGCAGGTGTTCATGCGCACATTCTTCGTCGCCGCGGCGGTGACGCTGGCCACGCTGATACTGGGCTTCCCCCTCGCCTACCTCATCGCCGCCGTGCCCAAGGGCCTCGCCGCCATCCTCATCGTCGCGGTGCTGCTGCCATTCTGGACGTCGATCCTGGTGCGAACAGCGGCGTGGACAGTGCTCCTGCAGAAATTCGGCCTGGTCAACGATTTGCTGTTGTGGCTCGGCATTGCCGACGACCGGCTCGACCTGATGTACAGCCGCATCGGCCTGATCATCGCCATGACCCATATCCAGCTGCCGTTCACGCTGCTGCCGATCTACAGTGTCATGCGCACGATCCCGGCCTCGCAGATGAAGGCCGCCTATTCACTCGGTGCAAAACCCTTCACCGCGTTCCGCCGCGTCTATCTTCCACAGGTTTTTCCGGGCGTCATGGCCGGTTGCCTGCTCACCTTCATTCTCTGCCTCGGCTATTACATCACGCCGGCGCTCATCGGCGGGGCAAGCGACCAGCTGATCAGCAATTTCATCGCCAACTACGTCAATGTCGAGCTGAACTGGGAGATGGCGGCGGCGCTGAGTTTCATCCTGCTCGTCTTCACGCTGGCGCTGTTTGGCATCTTCGCCCGCATCCTCGGCCTCGACCGTCTCAAGCTGGTGTAGCCATGCTGCTGTCTCCCTATCCGACGACAGGCGAAAGAATCCGCATCACCCTGCTCTGGCTGTGGTGCGGCATGGTGATCCTGTTCCTCCTCGTGCCGATCCTCGTTCCCGTCCCCTTGTCGTTCAACAGCGGCGCCTTCTTCATCTTTCCGCTGGAGGGGATTTCGACGCGCTGGTACGCGGTCGTGCTCGGCACCCAACGCTGGCAATCGGCGATCGGCAACAGCCTGATCGTTGCGTTCGGGACGACGCTGATCGCGACGATGCTCGGCACGTTGACAGCAATTGCGCTTTCCGACGAAAAGTTTCCCGGCCGCCGCATCGTCATGCCGCTGTTGCTATCACCGCTGATCGTGCCGGTGGTGATCACCGCCGTCGGCTCGTACCTGTTCTACGCACGTGTCGGCCTGGCCAGCACCTATGCCGGCATCATCCTGGCGCACACCGCGCTGGCCAGCCCGTTCGTCGTAGTCACGGTGGGAGCTAGCCTCACCGGCTTCGACCGCAATCTGATGCGCGCTGCCGCCATCTCCGGAGCAAAGCCCATCACATCATTCTTCAGGGTGATGCTGCCGCTGATCCTGCCCGGCGTGCTGTCAGGGGCCGCTTTCGCCTTCGTCACCTCGTTCGACGAGGTCGTCGTGGTGCAGTTCCTGGCCAGTGCCAACCAACGCACGATGCCGCTCGAAATGTTCATCGGCCTACGCGAAAAGCTCTCCCCGGCAATCACCGCCGCCGCAACGCTGATGATGGGGCTGTCAATCATCCTGCTCGTCGTCGCTAATCTTCTGGCGCGCCGTGGCAAGCAGCGACCACGCATCGACTAGGAATGTCGTACGGCGGTTGCGACGGCCGCACCGCTGGCGGCGTCGGCGCCAGTCGAAGACGCGGCGTGTGCGACAGTCAGCCTGTCGAGTTGGGATCGGCTGGATCCACCCACGGGCGGCCCAATCGTGTCACCATGGCGGCGTACCCAACGGCACCTGCCGCCCAAAGGAAGATGCCAAGCTCTTTGATGGCGTCTTCGGCGATGTCGACCGCCGAACCCGGGGTAGGAAACAGCTCTCCCAGCTGGTCGATCGCTGCTGACATCGCGAGTAGGAAGCCTGCAGCCAAAAACACGATCGTGCCGTCGAATGTCTTGCGTCGCAGCCGAAAGAACCAGAACAACCCGGCGACGGCGTAGGCAATCATCGCAACAATCTCTGGTATCGCAAAAACGGGCAGCACGTCCTCATGGATCAACAACAGGTCATCGAGGCCCATGACCAGGGTAAGGCCGCCGAGAAACGTGCAATCCCATCGGCGCGTGAGCAGTCCAGCAAACAGGGTCGCCGCACCGGTGCCGATCCATAGCGAAGCACCCAGGGACGAAATCCACCCCGTATAGAAGCCGACATCGGCGGCTGCAGATGGATCTCGATAGAAGATCGTAGCGTCCAGACCAAGACTTTGCGCGGCGAACAGCGCGGCCAAGAGCATCACAACGTTAATCGCTGCGGCCGCAAGCATGACCAAGCGCCAGGACATCCTCCATTCGCCGCCATGCTTTGTGTCCAGCGCATTCTTGTCTGGCATTGTGCCGAAGCCCATTCTGAGTACGACGGCCGGTAGCTCCGCTGCGCCGAGCACTCCGCCAGCACTATGCCGGCCCGCCATGATGGCGGCAACACACGGAACGGTTGCAGCGCTTCGCCCATGAGGTCGTCGTGATGGAGTTCCTGGCCAGTGCCAACGGCCGCGCGAAAAGCTCTCCCAGCAATCACCGCCGCCGGCACGCTGATGATGAGTCTGCTGATCATCCTGCTCGTCGTCGCTAGTCTTCTGGCCGACGCAGCCAGCGGCGGCCTAGCCTGACCATGTAATTGGTTCCAAATCTGACGCGTCGGTCAGCAAAACCTATCGTCAGGGACCAGCCACCGGCGTCCAGATCACGTCGTCGATCCTGAGCGCGCCGGTGGCGAGCATCACCAGCCGGTCGAAGCCGAGCGCCGCGCCGCTCGCCTGCGGCATGATGGCAAGCGCGGCGAGGAAATCCTCGTCGATCGGGTAGCGTTCGCCATAGACACGCTGCTTTTCGTCCATTTCGGCGGCAAAACGCCGGCGCTGCTCGGCCGGATCGGTCAACTCGCCAAAGGCGTTGGCGAGCTCGACGCCGCAGCAATAAAGCTCAAAGCGCTCGGCGGTGCGCGGATCGTCGGCGCTCGGCCGGGCCAATGCCGCCTCCGAGATCGGATATCCGAAAAGGATGGTGGCGCGCCTCTGCCCCAGCGCCGGTTCGATTTTTTCGACCATCACCCGGCTGAACAGGTCGGCCCAATTGTCGTCGGGCGCGGTCCTCAATCCGGCTTGGATCAGGGCGGCATGCAACCCCGCGCGGTCGGTGCTGCCGTCGGCTGCAACCGTCGCCAGCAGATCGATGCCGGCATGGCGCATGAAGGCTTCGGCGACGCTCAACCGTTCCGGCTCGGCAAACGGGTCGGCCTCGCGGCCGCGGAAGCCGAAGCGCTTTGCGCCCGCCCGTTCGGCCGCCAGCGCAACGAGCTCGGCGCAATCGCGCATCAGGCTCTCATAGGTCTCGCCGACGCGGTACCATTCGAGCATGGTGAACTCCGGATGGTGCAAGGGGCCGCGCTCGCGGTTGCGCCAGACAGCCCCGAGGCTGAAGATGCGCTCCTCGCCGGCGGCAAGCAGCTTCTTGCAGGCGAATTCCGGCGAAGTGTGGAGGTAGAGCGGCTGGCGCTGCCCGTCCGGCCCGATCGCCTCGGTGGCAAAGGCCGACAGGTGCGCTTCATTGCCGGGCGAGACCTGCAGGGCCGATGTCTCCACCTCGACGAAGTCGCCGCGGGCGAACCAATCGCGCATGCCGGCGGCAATGGCATTGCGCAGGATCAGCCGCGGCCGGCGGTCGGCATGGACATGCGGCGTCCACCACGGCGAGGCGGCGGTCATCGGCTTCAGGGGAATTGCACAGAGGGCTGGCGATTGCGGCCAAGATGCGCTAGGCCGCACGCAACGGCCTCTCCAGCCGATTTGCGCCAACAAATTTTATCAGGATGGAAACCCGTGAAGGTCATCGCCAGCTCCTTACGCAAAGGCAACGTCGTCGAAAAGGACGGCAAGCTTTATGTGATCCTCTTTGCCGAAAACATTCATCCTGGCAAGGGTACGCCGGTCACCCAGCTCGACATGCGGCGTATCTCTGACGGGGTAAAGGTTTCCGAGCGTTACCGCACCACCGAGCAGGTCGAGCGCGCCTATGTCGAGGAGCGCGAGCACACGTTCCTCTACCGCGACGGCGAAGGCTTTCACTTCATGAACCCTGAGACCTACGACCAGGTCGCGGTGCCGGAAAGTGTGGTCGGCGACATGGCGCCTTATCTGGTGGAAGGCATGCCGGTACAGATCTCGCAATACAACAACATCGCCATCTCGCTGGTACTGCCGCAGCGCGCCACTTTCGAGGTGGTCGAGACCGAGCCGGTGACCAAGGGCCAGACGGCATCGTCATCCTACAAGCCCGCAACGCTGTCCAACGGCGTGCGTACTTTGGTGCCACCACACATCAGCGCCGGCACCCGCGTGGTGGTGATGACGGCCGATGCCGCCTATGTCGAGCGCGCGAAGGATTGAGGCGCGAAGCCTGAAACGCCTCGCCGAAAGCGTCGAGGCGGCCGGTCATCGTCTACCGCTTTGCGCCAGGGGCTTTCGAGCATTGGGACGCTGCACGCAGACCGAAGCGTCAGCGCCCTGCTAATTCTTTCCTATTGCACGACGCCAGCGGGCAATCTCTGAGCCTCGAGCAACGCCGACCGTCCCTTTCGCCAGGTGCCAGGTGGAATGCCGACGAACTTTTTGAAGGCGCGATTGAAGGCGGCTTCCGACTCGTAGCCGACCTCGGCACCCGCTTGCGCGATGCTCATTTCGGGCCGTTCGAGCAAACGTCCCGCCAGTTGCAGACGCCAGCGAGCAAGATAGTGCATGGGCGAGACCTCGACATAGTGGGTAAAGCGGCTCGCAAATGCTGTGCGTGAGAGCCCTACTTCGCGGGCGAGCCGATCCAATGTCCATTCCTCCCTGGGGCGAGCGTGGATGAGCCGGAGCGCCTCGCCGACGTGTTGATCCCGTAGGCCTGACAGCCAGCCGCGCGAATCGTCGGGGAGGGTCTCGAGATGGCGGCGGATGATCTCGACAAACATCAGCTCGCTCAGCTTGGCGAGGATCGTTTCACAGCCCGCCCGCCCACTGCCACCTTCTGCCAGCGCCAGCCGATAAAGGTCGATAACCCAGCTGCTTCCATCGGCGGGCTTGCGGGCACACAGGATGGCCGGCAATGCGGCGAGGAGAGGATTGAAGGGACGCGCATCGCAGCCAAGATACCCGCAAATGAACCGGGTCCGCTCGTCTCCGCCGCCACCATGGATCACCGCGAACGGCAGGCTCTCGTCTATCGGCCGATAATACATCGCCATATTGGGTTCGCCCCGCGCCCCGGGCGAGGAGCTCAACACATTCGGAACACCACCGGGGAAGACAACGACATCACCGGCGGTCACGAGCACCGGGGGCACCGAATCGTCTCCCAGCGCGGCCCAGCACGAGCCCGACATCACGGCATGAAAAGAAATGATGTGCTCTGCCTCCGGCATGATGGCGGCGGCAATGTCGGCCGTGCCCGGCGACTCGCCGACCCAGGGAGAGCTAGCGTCGACGTCGAAATAGATCGCACCGGTGAGGCGAACGGCTCGGAGCACATCGGAAAGGACATCCATGCACTACACCTCCGGAAACGATCGGCTACTCCCTTTGACAACGAGGTTTTCGGCCAGGCATCTCGAACTATCCGGCAATACAGCCGCCCGAGCAACTACCCATCCGGTCTAATCCTAGTCTGAACGATCGGGCAACAGAAATGGACGATGTGACATTTGCGGGAGCAGCGGACGGGACTAGCGTTTCGTCGGCCGGCCGACAGGTCCAATAACAGGGAGGAATGTCATGAACGATGAAGACATCACCAAATTCGCAGCAAGCCTGCGGGGCGAAGTCATCCGCGCCGGCGACGCCAGCTATGACGAGGCCCGCAAGCTCTACAACGGAATGATCGACAAGCGGCCGCTGATCATCGCCCGCTGTGTCGACGTCGCCGACGTGATCACAGCGGTGAATTTCGGCCGCGACAACAATTTGCTGGTTGCGGTACGTGGCGGCGGCCATAACGGGCCAGGATTGGGGAGCTGCGACGACGGTCTGGTGATCGACCTGTCGGCGATGAACGGCGTGCGCGTCGACCCGGATGCCCGTACGGCGCGGGTAGGCCCGGGCTGCACTCAGGGCGACCTCGACCACGCCACGCATGCCTTTGGCCTGGCCGTACCGGCGGGCATCATCTCGACCACCGGGGTCGCCGGACTGACGCTGAGCGGCGGTCACGGCTATCTGACGCGCAAATATGGCCTGACCATCGACAATCTGGTCGAGGCCGATGTCGTGCTTGCCGACGGAAGCTTCGTCACCGCCAGCAAGGAGCGGAACCCCAACCTGTTCTGGGCGCTTCGCGGCGGCGGCGGCAATTTCGGCATCGTCACCAGCTTTGTGTTCAAGCTCCACCAGGTCAGCATGGTCTTTGCGGGGCCGATCGCATGGGATCAGCGCCACGCCCGTACCATCATGCAGCATTATCGCGAGTTCCTGCCGAACGCGCCCGAAGAACTCGGGATCTTTCTCGGGCTCAAGACCATCCTGTCGAGCGCACCGTTCCCCGAAGAGTTTTGGGGAAAGCGGATGTGTCTGCTGATGTGTTGCTATAATGGCCCGGAGGAAAAGGGCAGAGAGGCGCTGGCCCCGCTGCTCAATGCGCTGCCCGCGCCTTGGTTCAACTGGATGGGAACGATGCCCTATCCCGCGGTGCAGAGCATGTTCGATGGGCTCTACCCGAAGGGGATGCAGTGGTATTGGAGGGGCGATTTTGTCAAGACGCTGTCCGACGAGGCGATCGACGCTCATCTCAAGCAGGCGGCGAAAACACCGAGCGAGCTATCGCTCATGCACCTCTATCCGATCGATGGTGCCGTCCATCGCGTCGGCAGAGACGAGACACCCTGGAATTACCGTGATGCGACCTGGTCGATGGTCATCGCCGGGATCGATCCGGACCCACAGAAAGCGGGGCCGGTGACACGCTGGACCAAGGCCTACTGGGAGGCCGTGCATCCGTTCGATCTGGGTGGCGCCTACCTGAACTTCATGATGGATGACGAGGGCGATGCAAGAATCAAGGCGGCTTATGGCGACAACTACGAGCGCCTGGCTACGCTGAAGAGAAAATACGACCCGAACAACCTCTTCCGGGTGAACCAAAACATCCGGCCGGCTGCTTGACGGCGGTCTTCGTCAGGCCGGCAAAGCGTTGTGTCGTACCGGCTGCGGCCAGCTTAGGCCCAGCCCGGTACGATAGGTTGCCGGTCAGGACGCTCGCCGGCCTTGCAAGCGCGATACTCGGCCGGGCTCGGCGACCATGTTCCATGAGCCATGTCTGACATGCAGCAAAAGCGGTCGGCCCGCACGCTCAGGTCACCCGTAGCGCTGCTTCAACCGGCAAGTCCGGGAGCAGGCAATGCGGTCAAAGGGTTATGCCTCAGCGGCTGCTTCCCTTCAGGCCGATCGCGCCGGCAGCCTACCGATAATTCCACGCTTCGATGCGGACGTCCGACGTCACCGCGACACCCTTCAGTCCTCCTCGAGGACCGGTATCCCCTTCAGAATTAGCTAAATTAGCAGTTTCTTAAGTGCCCTTGGAACTTTGTAGCTTGCGTTCCATTTTCAACCGCATGCGAGAGTCTTTGGTCCAAGGGGCTGGAATGACGGTGAACAGCTCACCGCCGCGCTATTCGCTGGTCTTGCCCATATACAATGAAGAACAGGTGCTGCCTCGGCTTATCGAGCGCATCAGTTCGCTTATCGGCAGGCTGGACGGCGAAACGGAGGCCATCTTCGTCGATGACGGAAGCGTCGATGGAAGCGTCGAATACCTTCAAAAAGTGGTCGCCGCCGAGCCGCGCTTTCGGCTGATCGAATTTTCCCGCAATTTCGGCCACCAGGTGGCGATTACCGCCGGTATGGACGCCGCTGCGGGCGATGCCGTCATCGTCATGGATGCCGACCTGCAAGACCCGCCGGAAGTCGTTCTCGATCTGGTGGCTAAGTGGAAGGAAGGCTTTGAGATCGTCTATGCTCGCCGAGTCAAGCGCGAGGGCGAATCCTGGTTCAAGGTCTTTACGGCAAGTCTATTCTATCGACTGCTGGAGCAAATGACCTCGGTCGATATTCCGCGCGACGTCGGTGACTTCCGCTTGGTCGGCCGCAAGGCGCTGGAAACCTTCAAGTGTATGCCTGAACATGACCGCTTCGTCAGGGGCATGTTCGGCTGGATGGGCTTCAAGCAGACGGCTGTGCCATTTGAGCGCCACGCGCGAACCCTGGGCCAGACCAAATACCCATTCTGGAAAATGATGCACCTCGCAGTTCACGGCATCGTCAGCTTCTCCGAGAAGCCGTTGCGCCTGGCGCTCTGGGGCGGATTGGCCATTTCCGCGCTTGCGGGGGCCTTTGGCGCTTACGCCATCTTTGCCTGGTTTTTTGAAACCGGTATCATTGCCGGGTGGACATCCACGGTGGTGATCGTGTCGCTCCTGTGCGGGATCAATCTTTTCATGACCGGCGTGGTCGGACTCTACGTCGGCAGCATCCATGCCGAGGTGAAACGCCGCCCGCTTTATGTGATCGATCGGCTCACCGGCTTCGACGAGGCGATGCGTGCCGGCTCCGGTGAGCGCCGCCGGTCATTTCGCAAGCCCAGGAGTGGAGTCCCCGCCAATGGCCGAACTCTTCGACAGCTATAAATCCCACTATGGCGAGGCGGTCGAAGGGTCCATCCGGTTTTCCGGACTCAGCCACGACTTCTTCCTTGTCGCCAAGGCGGATCTGCTGCGGCGTCTGGTCTTCGAGCGAAAGCTTCGGGAGGGTGGGTCGGCTGTAAGAGCGCTGGATGTTGGCTGCGGCGTCGGTTCGCTCCACCCCCACCTCGACGGCGCTTTCGACAGCCTCGATGGTTGCGACGTGTCGGAGCAATCAATTTTGCGCGCCGGCAAGGACAATCCAGGTGTGACCTACAGGGCCTGTACCACGCCGAGCCTGCCCTACGAGGATGGCGCGTTCGATCTGGCTTTCGCCAGTTGCGTCGTCCATCACGTTCCGCCCTCCTCCTGGCTCGATTTCTTCCTGGAAATGCGGCGCGTCGTACGGCCGGGCGGCGTCGCCTGCATCATTGAGCACAATCCCTACAATCCACTGACGCGCCTTGCTGTGTTCCGGTGTCCGTTCGACCACGACGCGGTCCTGCTCAACTCCGCCAACGCAGCGTCCCTGTTTCAGCAGGCCGGCTTCACGGACATCCGATCCGAGCATTTCCTGCTGCTGCCGTCGGCAACGACTTTCGCCAGAAGAGTCGAGCGGGTATTCGCGCCTTTGCCGCTTGGAGCGCAGTATGCGTGCAGTGCGCATGTCTGAGCGCCGTTCGACCAGCGACGCCGGGCTGAGGCTGCTGGCGCGTTTCGGGTCCGTCGGCATCGCCGCAACGATCCTTTATGCAGTGATGGCCACCGCTTTGGTAAAATGGCAACGGTTCGGCCTCTCGCCGGTCGGTGCCTCGCTCGCGGCTTACACCGCAGCCGCCCTGTTTTCTTATCTCGCGCATAAGTTCGTGACCTTCGCGTCGAGCGGATCGCATCGATCGGAAGCTCCGCGTTTTTTCTTGCTGACGGCGACAGGCTTCGCCGTCGCCTACGCGGCGCCGGCGCTTTTGACGGCCAAACTCGGCCTGCCGCCGATCATTGCCATTCTGGTTACATGCCTGCTTGTTCCAGCGGTCAATCTTCTCATGCTCGACCGCTGGGTTTTTCAGCAGCGAAGACGCAGCCAGCAGCGTGATCGCCCGCCCTAACTCGCCTCAATGGGATCGAGCCGTAACGACAACAATTTGATCGAGCGTTTGTAGATGTTGCTGGCGGCCGGAGTTTGCGGAATGCCGTCGAGGTAGTCGAAAGCGATGTCGAGTGTTTTAGCCTCGGCGAGAGCCGCCGTTGGAACGACGAACGAGACCGTTCGCGGCTCTTTGCCGGACAGCGTCACCGCATGCACCCGAACGCCATTCACCGAAATCATAACCCGCTGCGTGACCTGCGGCGGGCGAATGACGGCGGCCATTTGCAGCGTGGCCGTCACGCTGTCGCGGAGCGGCGGTATCTTCAGGCGAAGCCGCGAGGTCTCGCCCAGGGAATGGGTGCCGTCGGCAACAGGCCCCGACCAGCCGCAGACCCTCATGCCGGCTGCCTTTTTGGCTCCGTCGGACCGGAACGACACCGTCTCGCCTAGGGCATAGCTGCCGACCGCATCGCGATTGAGGCAGGTCGTCGTCCGGTCAATATAATAGGCGCGATAATCGGCGTTGACATTCGGATTAAGAGCAAGCGCAAGAATGACGATTTCTGTTCCCGCCAGAACCGCCGCCAGCGCGTAGCCGCCGAACGAGGCGGAGCGCCGATATGGCTCCGGAAAGCTAGACCAGGGCAAGATAGCCTCCGATCCATGCCACGGTCATGAAATAACAGGCGCTTAGGAAGAGGCCCAGAGCCGCGAGATAAGTCAGCTTCGACACGGACAGCAGCATGGCTAGCAACATTGTCAGAGGCGCAAGCCCGACGACGTATCTGACCATCGACGCCAAGTTCGTGATCAGCGGCAGGATGATGCAGCAGGCGCAGAACAACGCGGCGCCATATTGCCTGCGAACCGCCAGAATCGCCGATAGCCCCAGTCCGATGAGTGCGGCGAGCGCGCTCCATTGCGGCGCTGTGGGCAACCACCCAGTCGTCGGAACAGCCGAGAGCCCATCCCATACGAAAGCGAGCGGATTGCCCGCCACCCGTCCAAACGCGCGCTGCACGTGCAGGAAGGCAAAGCCGTCGCCGACGGTCAGATAGAGGAACAGGATGTAGGCGAATAGACCGGCAGGCGAGATGAAGATGGCGACGAGCAGATCCGGTTGGCCAAGCAGCCAACGCGGGAACGACAGCGTCGGCCGGCCCTTTGCGCGGTAATCCCTGAACATCTGAATGACGGTCGCGAATACAACAAGCACTCCGACGAGCCTGGTTGCCGACAGGAGAGCCGATGACAGTCCCGCAGCCAGATAGCTGGAGCGTTTGAGCGCCAGAAAAACGCACGACGTCAGCAGCACGAAAAGAGGTTCGGTCAGGAAAGTCGTGAAGTGATAGGAGAACGGGCCGCTGAGCAGAAACGCGCAATACAGCACATATGCGCGCATGTTCTTCTCGAGCAGCGGCCACGCCACCAAGCAGGCGGCATAGCTGCACGCAATCGATGTGATCGATGCGACCAGAATGGTCGGGAAAGGGAAAACAGACCGAATGGTCGCCACCAGCATCGGATAGAGCGGGAAGAAGCCCCAGCGTCCGACATTGCTCTGGCCTGGAATGGGAAAGCGCTCATAGCCGTGTTCGGAAATGCCGACATACCACGCGCAATCCCAGCGGCAGAGCGCCTGGGCATAGGCCGCGAAGCCTGCCTCCGACGAGACCGAAGCGAAGGCGGCATAGCGGATGGCCAGTCCACTGACGACGAACAGCAACGGCACCGCCACGACGGCTACCGCAACAAGGCGGCCACCGGCGTTCGGACGCGCGACAGCTTCGAGCGCCAAAATCTGCCTCCACCCGTTCAAGTGGCTGGCGCCACTCAAAGCTAGATGACGCGAGCCCTGGCGAATTCAAGGCATGCAGCGCTGCTCAAATCGGCAATACCTATCCGGCGTCCCTGAGCCAGACCGGCATCTCGCCGGGGTCGCGGTTGTCCCAGGCGAAGTACGGCAGGGCGGTGACCTTCGCGTCCTCGACCGCCGGCGGTTAGGTGCGGTAGAGCCCCTCTTCCCAATTTTCGAAAGCCTCCTCTTCGGCAATTTGCCGACCGCCCCGGTGTACTCGGCCCTTGAGAATCCTCCAGCCTTCGGCAACATGGCGGCAAAAGCTGAGAGCACGAGGATGAGCAAGGTCATTTCCGCCGCATCGCGGCGTCGGTCGGCGCCGCGCAAGTCACCGATGGCGCTGACCGAGGCGCTGGTCGCCCGCACCTTGCGGGCGGTCGAGGACGCCGGGCCGACGCCGGGCATGGTCTACATGACCGATGCCGATTACGCGCGCATTCGCGACGAGGTGCTGGCCGGCGCGCCGGCCGGGCCGGTGAAGCTGTTCGCCTATGGTTCGCTGCTGTGGAAGCCGGCCGGCGAGGTCAGGGGTGGCGAACGGGCCGTTGCAACGGGCTGGCACCGTTCGTTCTGTTTTACGGTGCAACGCTTCAGGGGCACCGTCGAGCTGCCCGGCCTGATGATGGCGCTCGACCGCGGCGGCCAATGTCAGGGCATGGTGTTCGAGATCGCCGAGCCCGTGGCGGCCAATCTCGAAGCGCTGCTGCGCCGTGAGATGACCATCCTGCCGGCCGTCAACGTGCCGCGCTGGCTGCAGGTCAGGACGGGCGACGGCATGGGCCAAGCGCTTGGTTTCGTTGTCGATCCCGCCAATCCGCGCTATGCCGGCAAGCTCGAAAAGCGAGCGATAGCGGCGACCCTGGCCACGGCCGTCGGCCATTGGGGTTCGGGCGCCGAATATCTGTTCGAGACCATTCGCCATCTCGACGCGTGCGGCATCCGCGACCGCAATCTCTGGCAGCTGCAGGAGCTTGTGGCCGAGGAGATAGGTCGGGCGCCGCCGTCGGGGTTCATTCGTCCCTGAGCCAGACCAGCATCTCGCCGGGGTCGCGGTTGTCCCAGGCGAAATACGGCACGGCGGTGACTTTTGCCTCCTCGGCTGCCGGCGGTTCGGTGCGGTAGAGCCCCTCTTCCCAGTTTTCGAAAGCCTCCTTTTTGGCAATCGCCGAAAGTGTCACGACGCCGCCCAGAAGGTTCGGCTGCTTGTGTGCCTCGATGTCGGCCGTTCGCGGCAGGGCGATGCGGTGCAGCTGGCTGGAATTGTCGGTCTCCTCGACGCAATAGATCAGCGGCCCGCGCGCCAATGCGACGCGGCCGATATCCTGCCGCACCTGCGGGTTGGCGTAGAGGCGGTCGACGGCCATTTCGAGGTCGAGCTCGACGCGGTCGCCCTTGCGCCATTCGCGGCGGATCGCGGCGTAGCCGTCGCTGGTTATATCAGCCAGATCGACAGAGGCGCCATTGACCTTGAGCGCCGCCTTGCGGCACCAGGCCGGCAGGCGCAGATGCAAGGTGAACTCGGTCGGAGCTTTCGGTTCGACGGAGATCGAGACCGCGCCGTCCCAGGGATAATTGCTGGTTTGGGTGAGCTCTATTTGCGTCCCGGCGATATCGAAACGAGCCGTGCCGTTTCCATAGAGATGGACGGCAAGTGCTGTGTCCGACAGGCCATAGAAATAGCTGCCGATCGAGGCGACCATGCGCCCGATATTGGGCGGGCAGCACGGGCAGCGGTGCCATTTCCAGCGGTGGTGGGCGCCGCGGCTTTCGAGCGGATTTTCGTAGAAGAACAGCGAGCCGTCGAGCGACAGGCCGGAGATCGAGCCGTTGTAGAGGGCCCGCTCCATGATGTCGGCGTAGCGCGCATTGGGGCCCATGCCGAGCATGCGGCTTGCCCAGAACACCAGGCCGACCGAAGCACAGGTCTCGGCATAGGCAGTGTCGTTGGGCAGGTCGTAATCGGCGGTGAAACCCTCATTGTGCGACGACGGCCCGAGCCCGCCTGTGACGTAGAGGTTCTTGGTCATGAGATCGTCCCACAACCGGTCGAGCGCCACCCGCAGCGTGTCGTCGCCATATTCGGTGGCGATGTCGGCCATGCCCGAATAGAGGTACATCGCCCGCACCGCATGGCCGACGACCGTGTCCTGCTCGCGCACCGGTTTGTGCGACTGGTTGTATTCGTAGGTTTTGAAGTGATAGGCCTTGGGGTCGGCGCCGCGGGCGCGCGCCTCCTCGTCGAAATAATGCGGCTGCTGGCCGCGCTGGTCGATGAAGTATCTGGCAAGCTCCATGTATTTGCGCTCGCCAGTCACCCGCGCCAGCTTGACCAGCGCCAGCTCGATCTCCTCGTGGCCGCAATAGCCCTTCTTCTTGCCGGGCTCGGGACCGAACGTCTCGGCGATATGGTCGACATAACGGCACATGATGTCGAGCAGCTTGCGCTTGCCCGTGGCCTGGTAATAGGCGACCGCGCCTTCGATCAGATGGCCGGCGCAATAGAGCTCGTGGCAATCGCGCAGATTGGTCCAGCGCAGGCCGGGCTGGATGCGCTGGTACCAGCTCGACAGATAGCCGTCGGGCTGCTGCAGCTTGCCGTACATGTCGATGACGGCATCGATCTTCTTCTCCAGCTCCTCGTTGCGGCGGCGGTAGAGCGAATAGGCGGCGGTCTCGATGGTCTTGCCCCAATCGGAGTCCCAGAACATCTGGGTGGTCACCGTCGAGCCGGTGAACTCGTTGCCGGCGGTGGCGGCCTCGTCGGGCGAGGGTGAGTGGAACGGAATGACGACGCCGGGCGATGGCCGGTCCGGGTCGATCTGCTCGAGCATGCGCGCCTCGACACAGCGGTCGTAGAGGATGCCGGCGGTCTTCGAGGCGACGGCATCGACGCGGTCGCCCCAGAAGCCGCGCACGTCGACCTGCGGCACCGGCAGCGGGCGGAAGGCGAGTTTCGGCTTGGCGCCCTGACTGGCGGATTGCGATGCGGTCATCAATTTACTCCGGTTCGGTTCGATTGGTCACTTCACGGCCCCTGCCATCAGGCCGCGGATGTAGAAGCGCTGCAGAGCCAAGAAGAGCACCAGGCACGGCACCATCATGACGGTGACGCCGGCCTGCACGGCGCCCCAGTCGATGGCGCCGAAGCGGCCGGACTGCAGTGCGGTCATCATGATCGGCAGCGTGAATTTCGACTGGTCTGTCATCAGCACCAGGGCCGCCAAAAACTCGTTCCAGGCGCCGAGGAAGGCGAATAGCGCGATGGTGACGATGCCCGGCCAGACCAGCGGCAGCATCACTCTGAGCAGCATGGTGACGTTGTTGGCGCCGTCCATGCGCGCGGCTTCCTCGATCTCGCGCGGCACCGCGTCGAAGGCGTTGCGCATCATGAAGATCGAGAACGGCAGCTGCAGCGTGACGTAGACGCAGACCAGTCCGGTCAGCGTGTTGTGCAGGCCGATCTTGGTCAGCACCAGGAAGATCGGCGTCAGGATCGACTGGAATGGGATCATGATCGTCGACAGGATGACGACGAAGAGCAGGTTCTTCAGCGGAAAGCGGAAGCGCGAGAAACCATAGCCGGCCAGCACGCTGACGATCACCGATAGCACTACCGTCATGACAGAGACATAGATGCTGTTCTGCGCCGGCAGCCAGAGGCCGTCGCCAAAGGTGTTGAGCGTGGCGTAGTTCTCGAGCGAAAACCCGGTCGTCGGCCAGGGCGGCAGCGGCGGCTGACGCGCCTCCTGCGCCGGCTTGAAGGCCGAAAGAACGGTCCAGACGATCGGCGCGATGAACAGTATGGATGCGATGATGCCGGTCGAGTGCTCGGCAATCTGCATGCCGATGCGGCGTTTGCGGGTGCGAGCCTGCGCCATCAGTCGACACCCTCCGGATTGCGCAGCAGGCGCAGCTGGATGAGGCTGAGCGCCACCAGGATGATCAGCAGGATCATCGAAAGTGCTGCTCCATAGCCGAGCTTGAACGACACGAAGGACTGGTTGAAGATCCAGTAGACGGCGGTCAGCGTCTGGTTGCGCGGCCCGCCGCGCAGGATGATGTAGAACTGGTCGAAGGCGAGGATCGAGCCGGCGACCGACAGGATCAGCGCCAGCGCCAGCGTGCGGCGCATCAGCGGCAAGGTGATGGCGCGGAACCGCGCCAGCGGCCCTGCCCCGTCGATCATCGCCGCCTCCTGCAGATCCGGAGGGATCGATTGCAGGCCGGTCATCAGGATGATCATGGTGAAGCCCGCCACCTTCCACACCACCATGGCGATGATCGACCAGAAGGCCGGCTGGAAGGTCGCCAGCAGATTGAATTTCTTCTCGGTCAGGCCGAGCTCGAAGGCGGCCGGGCTGAACAGGCCGGAATCGACGTTGAGCAGCCACGACCAGAGCAGGCTGGCCGAGGCGAAGCCGATGACCGCCGGCATGAAGAAGGAGGTGCGGTAGAAGCCGGTCAGCGGCCGCGGCCTTTCGATGAACAGCGCCAGCGGAAAGGCGACGGCGAAGATCGCGATCGTCACCACCACCGTGTAATAGCCGGTGAACTTCAGCGCGTTCCAGAAGCGGGTGTCGCGCAGGATCGCCCAGTAATTATCGAGGCCGACAAAGCTGTGCGCGCCCATCAGCGGCCAGTTGTGCAGCGACATCCAGGCGGTCATGCAAAGCGGCACGATGAAGAAGACGACGACAAGGGCAACGGCCGGCGCGACATAGAGCAAGCCGATCCACTGCCGGCGCCCGGCGCCGACGAGTTTGTATGCGCGCGCTGGCGCGGCGGTGGTTGCTGTGATGGTGGTCATGCCGTGGTCTTCCGTTAGCGCTACGTCCCCCTCCCCCTTGAGGGGAGGGTCCGGTCGAAGGCCGGGGGTGGGGTCCTCCGCGAAGCGCGCCGACATCAAAAGAGCGTCGAGCACTGCCGCGATGACCCCACCCGGACCTGCGGTCCGACCTCCCCTCAAGGGGGAGGTTAAGGGGCTGCGGGGGTGGGGTCCTCTGCGAAGTGCGCCGACAGAAATGTCGAGCACTGCCGCAACGACCCCACCCGGACCTTCGGTCCGACCTCCCCTCGAGGGGGAGGTGGGCGTCGGCGCCTACTTCTGCGGCGCCGAATCGATGATCGACTGCATGGTTTCCTGCGCATTGGCGATAGCGCCGTCGACGTCTTCGCCAAAGAAGACCTCGTTCATCATCTGGTTCCACGGACCGTTGGCCGAGTTTATCAGATCGTTGAACACCACCGAATAGGGCGTGCGGCCCTTGGCCATGGCTTCGGCGGCGATCTGGTAGCGCGGATCGAGGTCCTTAAGCGCGTCCTTGGCGATGTCGCCGCGCACCGGCAGGCTGCCATACTTCGCCAGAATGGTCTGGCCCTCGAGCGAATAGGCGAAATCGAGGAACTCCTTCACCACCGCAACCTTGGTGGTGCCTTTGGTGACGACGAAATTATCGCCGCCGGCAAACGACGACCAGCCGCCGTCCTTGCCGGGCAGGAAGGTGATGCCGTAGTCGATGTCGGGGTATTGCGTGTTGAGCGCGCCGATGGCGAAGGCGCCGGACGGCGAGATGCCGATATTGCCGGTGGCGAAGGCGGCAAAGAAGTTGGAGCCGGTGTCGGTCTGCGCGCCTGAAGGCACCAGGTCCTTCTTGACCATCGAACGGTAGAGGTCGATGGCGCCGCGCATCTGCGGCGTGTCCAGCGTCGCCTTGGAGCCGTCCTCCGTGAGGATGTCGCCGCCCGAGGCCCAGATCAGCGGCGTGAAGGTGAAGATGTTGCAGCCGCCGCAATTGCCGGAGAAATAGAAGCCCTTGATGTCGCCGCCGAGCCCGTTGACCTTTTCGGCGTCGGCTTCGATCTCGGCCCAGTTGGTCGGGCCCTTTTCCGGGTCGAGGCCGGCCTGCTTGAACAGCTTCTTGTTCCAGATCAGCACCGAGGAGTCGGCCGAGAACGGCAGCCCGTAGATGCGGCCCTTATAGGTGCCGGTCTTGACATGCGCCGGCGACAGGCTGGCGAAATAGGGCAGCGATTTCGCCCAGTCGGTGATGTCTTCCAGCTGGCCGGCGGCAGCGAAGGACGGCGTATAGATCAGGTCGAGCGACAGCGCATCGGGCGCCGTGCCGCCGGCAGCGGCCGCGCCGTATTTCGGGATGATTTCGGCGTTGGGAATGATGTCCAGCTTGATCTGGTTCTGATGCCCCTTGTTGAAGGCGTCGACGATGCGCGGCATGAAGTTCGAGCCGTCGGCGCGCACCCAGATGTTGGCGGTGTCGGCGGCGGCCGAGCCGACCGTCGCCAGCGTGCCCAGGATGCTCGCGGCAATGGCGAGCCCGGTAATGATGGTTCTCATGGTTCTCCTCCACATGGTTCTAATTTAGCCGCGCCCGTACGGGTGACTATCGACACGGCCCGTTTCGTTCAGCCGTCCGGCGGACGGCCGCATGACTGACGCACCACCAGCCGGCACGGCAGTTTTCTGATGCCCGGCAGAGCGGGTTCGCCGCCGACGAGCGAAAGCAAGGCAAGGCCGGCCTCGCGCCCGAGCGCGGCCAGGTTCATGTCGACCGAGGTCAGCGGCGGGCGAGTCGCCTCGGCGACGATCTGCCAATTGTCGAAGCCGATGACGCCGACCTCGTCCGGCACGCCGATACCGCGCTCGCGCAAGGCATCGATGACGCCGCGCGCGATCTGGTCGTTGCCGCAAAACACCGCATCGGGTTTTTCGCGCGTGCCGTCGAAACCCTCGCCCTCGAACAGCGTCTTGACCGCCTCGTGGCCCCAGGCCTCCGACCACGGGCCGAGCAGCGGCTCCATGACCGGCAGGCCGTTCTCGGCCAGTACCGCGCGATAAGCCTCGGCGCGGGCATGCACCACGGCAAAGCTCGCCGGCCCGCTGACATGGGCGATGCGCCGTCGCCCGAGCCGGCAAAAATGCTCGACCGCCAGCCGCGCGCCGCCGGCATCGTCGGAGACGAACGCGATGGCGCCGGGATCGGGCTCGGTGAATGCGTAGATCGCCGGAATGCCGAGATTGGCGAGGTCGACCGGCAGATGGCGGTCGATGCGCTTGCCGGTGGCGATGATGCCGTCGACGCGCTTGTCGAGCATGGCATCGACATGCAGCTGGGCAAGGCGCGGGTCGTCCTCGACATTGCACAAAAACACCGAGACGCCGGCATCGACCAGCGCATCGGAAACGCCGGCCATCAGCGGCAGCGAAAAGCGGCCATAGGTGTCGTTGGTCAAAAGCCCGACGGTAAAGGAGCGCCGCCTGAGCAGGCTCTGCGCCAGGCTGTTCGGGCGAAAGCCAAGCCGCTGCGCCGTCTCGCGAATCCGGGTCCGCGTCTCGGCCGTCATCCGCCCCTGCCCGTTCAGTGCTTTGGAGGCCGTAGCGACGCTGACGCCGGCAAGCGCGGCCACCTCACGGAGGGTGACCGGCTGCTTGACAGGCGTTGGCTGGACGTCGGACGCCATGATTTGAATATCGATCCTCCCATTTGAGAAAAGCTTTTCTCTTATGGGCCTGCGAGGTGCTGATTGGTGAAGTCAGCGGATGCCGGCAGAGTTGGGAAAAGGTTTTCTCAAAAGGAAGATTAGGGGAAGGATGCAAGGATGGCAAGAGGGAATGGCCTGGTTACAGGCATGTTCGGCAGTCAAGTACGACTCGCTGCCCTGGGTCCAGGATCTGCCATGGCGGCCCGAAGGAAAGAGGGCGAGCAGCTTTGGCGTGCATTGCCTTTCAGCGGGCGCCGCGATCGAATAATCGCGGTGCCGCAGTCTACCCGCAGAGCTAGCAGTTCTCAGTCTGCGGATCGCACGCCTTGTTTTTCTGTTTCTGTGGCTTGGGCTTGACCGCCTGCTCGGGCTCGGCCTGCTGCGGCTCGGCGGCGGGTTGCTTCTTGGCCTTCGGTTTCTCGGGCTTGGCCGCCTGTTCCGGCTCGGCCTGCTGCTGCTCGGCGGCGGGCTGCTTCTTGGCCTTCCGCTTCTCGGGCTTGGCCGCCTGTTCCGGCTCGGCCTGCTGCTGCTCGGCGGCGGGCTGCTTCTTGGCGTTCGGCTTCTCAGGCTTGGCCGCCTGTTCCGGCTCGGCCTGCTGCTGCTCGGCGGCGGGCTGCTTCTTGGCCTTCGGCTTCTCAGGCTTGGCCGCCTTGCCGGGCTCGGCCTGCTGCTGCTCGGTGGCCGGCTGCTCCTTGGCCTTCGGCTTCTCAGGCTTGGCGGTTTCTTCGGGCTTGGCCTGCTCGGTCGTTGCAGCGCCTTCGGTCGGCTTCGATTTCCGGCCAGCCTGAACCTGCTTCACCTCCTCGATGTCTTTGAGCTTAGCTGGTTTGGCCTTAGGGTCGGCTTTCACCTCGCCCTCAAAGACAGCGACCGTATCGTTTTCCAGTTTGCCGGACTGCTCGGGCGCGTCGGTCTTGCTGACCTTGACGGCAGTCACCTTCTGGTTCGTCTCCTTTTCGATCACATCGACATCAATGACTTTGTTGATCACCAAATTGTTCTGGATCGTCACGTCGCCGGCCGGTTCGGCCGCCTCGACAATGCGCCCCGGCTCATCACGGATAACGACGGTAGAAATGTCCGCAACAAGGAATTCGCGGGTGGGGACCACAACCCAGTAATAATCCGGCGTCGTGTCGAAGGTCACCTCGATTGAAATCAAATCCGGATCGCGGCGGGGCGGCAGCGGCGCCCAAATGATGTGCTCTCTGTCACGACGCCAACTCACCCATGCTGGCGCCCAGCGAGTGCCCGGAACCCAGTACCAGCCGATATCGTCGGCATAGCCCCATCGGCCGTAATGGTACGTCGCCCAGCCGAATGGCTCGTCGGACACCCAGAGCCAGCCATACTGCTCGGTATAGACCCAGTGTCCAAGCGTATACGGACGCCAATCGTCAGGCACATCAACCGGCACGAAAACGGTCGCTCCGTGATACGAGACCCAATCACCATAGGAAGACAGGTCTTCGTAGAACGTGCTGATCGAAACGGTGGTGGCAGCCCTTGCCTCGGACACAAGCGACAATGGCGCAATTGAGTTGGGAATCTCGACGACCGTGAGCAGGCAGGCGGTTACGCCGCCGAGCATCAGTCGCACCGCATGTTGGGCAAGGACGCGTTTCATCGTAATCTTCCTCCGAAACAGATCGCCCTTCATCGTACAAACCCGTCGGCTGCCGGATTGTTCCACTTTGCTGACGTTACCCGCATCCCCTCCCGCAGCGGCTTGGCATCGCACGATGATATTTGGGATAAGAGTTGCTTCATGAGGGCGGTGACCGTCACAAATGCGCGCCGAAGGCGCGGTGATAGGGTGTCGTTGGTCAACAGCCCGACGGTAAAGGAGCGCCGCCGCAACAGGCTTTGCGCCAGGCTGTTTGGGCGAAAGCCAAGCCGCTGCGCCGTCTCGCGAATGCGGGTCCGCGTCTCGGCCGTCATCCGCCCCTGCCCGTTCAGCGCCTTCGACGCAGTGGCAACGCTGACGCCGGCAAGGGCCGCCACCTCACGCAGGGTGACGGGCTGCTTGACGGGCGTTGGCTGCGCATCGGACGCCATGATTTGGATATCGATCCTCCCATTTGAGAAAAGCTTTTCTCTTATGGTCCTGCGAGGCGCTGAATGGTGAGGTCAGCGGATGCGGGGCGATTTGGGAAAAGGTTTTCTCAGAGGGAGATTAGGAGAAGGATGCGGGATGGCAAGTGGGCGGACCGAAGCAATTACTCCTCAACACCGTTTTGTCCTTGCCCCTTCATGCGGACACCGCAACGCCAACCAGTTCCAGGTCGCCCTGTTTGGTAGCCAGTTCCTCCACATATTTTTGCAGAAATGGCACGTCAGCGAGCTTAGCCCGCAGACCCAGCATTCGCGCCTGAGCTCTGCGGATGAAAACGTTGTAAGTCATAGGAACAATAACCACGTTGCCACGCGTTGTTGGCTCGTTTTCGCCCGCTTCGATGGCTGATCCAAGTACGAAGCATGTGACCGACGTCGCGTCTGAGATGTGCCCACCAGTCTTCAGTATTTTTGCGTAGTTCCAAGGCTGCGTAATTTGATCAGAGCCGATTCCAACTCCCGCCCTTTTTATCTCGGCGATCACCAGCCGATCAGTGCCAATAACCTCGCCAGACGAGTCATAGCTATCTCTGCTGTAAAGGCCGACGCTCCCATCGGGGACAATTACGTAGTCGGGTCGCAGTCGGCTAATGGGAGAACTAGCGCCGAAAAATTTCCTAACGACCTCTGTCATTCCCTTGTTAGACGTAAATTCGATGCTCTCATATTCAGGACCGAACACCCACAGCGATTTGTCAATTAGAGGCTGAAGATCGCCAACTTCAGACATACTAGGATCACGGAGCTTCACATCCAGTTCCGCAATCAGTTTCAGACGGCTTTGGATCTCGTCCAGTGCGTCTTTCGCCAGTCGAATGGTCCAGTCCTGTAAAATTGAATCAAGGGTATCGAAGTCATCGGCGGCAAAGTCATGGAGCTTGCTGATCACTCCGTATTTGGAAGTCGAGGCTTCAAGGGTTGCCAAAATCCCCGCGACTTGTCCAACCTGATCCACCGTGATCGACGGGCATGCGTCGACAACCTGGTCGACGAACTGGTTCCACCTCTCACGGCCAGCCGGCGGTAGCTTGGCGACGCTCTTGAAGTGAGTTTCCCTAACCGTTGCCTTCGCCTCTCGCCGCTTATCCGCGGTGAACTCAGAGAGGGTCGCTTTTATGGCGTCATGAATTCGCGGTCGGGTTTCTTTCCAACCGACCGAATCAGCGTTGAAACCAGTCCAGTCGGGCGTAACAGCATCGTCCAAAAAGTCCGCGAATACGATAAAAAGGAACCGCTTCGCTTCTGAACTGCGCCCGTCAAGGATACGTTCGTGATCGAAACCTACCCAACTCGGCGAACCGACCAGCCGAGACTTCACGCGCCATGCGATACCATGTTGCTTCGTCGTCTTGTCAGACTTCAAGCTGTCAATAACCACAATTTCAGCAGTGCCATGACCTGGCACCTCGACCTTCACACGGTCCATACTATGTCTTGGAATGTCGTCGAAGGTGACCCTCGTACCATCGATGAACACTTCGAAATTCGGATCGGCGAGGAAGCGTGTACCAAGTACCTCCCTTGCCGTTTCAGCCGCCATTGACAAGTTGGAAACAGACGTAGCCCTTATCTCGGTGCCATGAGTAGAATGATCGCGTTGTTGCGAGGCCACTCGCCTCAATTCGAACGGCTGGTTAAGGCCGCGTTTCACTTCACATGAGGTCTCGAGGCCGTCTCGCCAAGTTGCGATACTATACGGGTCCGAAAACCTGAACGCCGCATGTCGCCCCCTGCCGTTTCTTCCGTACGGGTCGCGAGATGCAAAATGATTCAGTTCAGGTGGCGGGGCCGACTTGTTCCCCTCCATGCTGAGCTTATCATAATCTAGAGTGCCCCAGCGTTGCTGGAACTGATCGGCTGTCATTCCCTTTCCATTGTCGCGAATAGAGAACAGACTGCCGGTTGCTCTGTTTGGCCAAGTGATCTCAACCTTGGTTGCAAAAGCGTCCCACGCATTCGCAACAAGTTCGACAATCGCCACGCCCGTATCCGTGATAATCGGTCCTGCGTACCGATCCAGAAACCGAGAATCGAAGAGAACGCCTTGCTCAGACTTTGATTGGTCCAAAATGCCCCCCAGAATGTCAGAAATAAACCGGCCCTCAAAGGCTTAACCTATTGCAACGCAGAGCTGAAGAGGGAATTGATAGCCTTGATTCAACTGCACATCATCGCCTTATAAAAGAGCAATGGGTGTTGGGAATGCGGCGGGGGGTACCATGGCGAATGGCGGCGATAACTTGCCCAAAGGAATCGTAGGCGCGTGGCTTCTACACCATGATCAGAAGCTGCTGAACAGCAAAACAACAAGCTTCGAAAATATCGCCCTTGCAGGCCGTGCGTCGCGCCTCCTTTCGGTTGTTTCGAAAGAGGATGAATCCAACGTTTCAAATGAACGCGTCGGTGAATTGGCGAACGGGATTGGCATTCGCCGACTTGAGATAAAAGGCCTGCTCGTTGAGTTGGAAGAGCAAGGTCTTGTCGCGCAAGGAAAATCCGGCGTCACGGTACTCGGCGTGACCCAGGCACGTCTGCTCGACCACGCCGCCGATATTTTTGATTCCCAGGAACCTGACGGTTTGGAATTGGCTGCGATCGATCTTGCGGAGCGCGGTAGCCACAGCCCACTCAGGCGGTCAGATTGCGAAGAAGAACTGTCTGACACCTATGAGTTGTCAGAAGCAGAGATGGATGATTTGTTCAGCCAGTCGGAGCACATTGGTTTCATTGATTACGAGAATTCTGGTGTAGATAGACTTTATTTTAATGGATCACTGTTTAAAAGAGATCAGGCGCAGAAAGCAAAACGAATACTAGAGAGCCTGACGACCGAAGAGAGAGAGAGGTTAATACACGTAGATAGTCTCTTGAAGGCACAGGGATGTCTACTAGCAGCAGCCGTGAGGCAACTGCTAGGCGATAGCCTGTGGAGCAAGATGCACCAGATCGGCTATTTTGAGGTGAGCATCGTTTCGAACGAGCGAGGACCAACTGAGTTTGTCACAAAACCCGAGGCTTTAACTAAGTTCGTGCCCGGGGGGCTGGCCGACGTGCTGGATGATGCCAAAGCACTGGCCAGCAGTTTGACCTACGGGATTGTAAAAAGCTCAGACACTCGTGGACGCATCAAGGACCCGAGTGCTCTAATCAACGCGCTGATCGGTCGTGGCTTCGTAGAGGGGTGGGCTCCAGCTATCCGCCAAGACTACCAAATTCTTGAACGACGTAACGTCGTGCAGGTTACATCCTCGTCGCAGGGCCACCGCCTAACTTTGTTGAAGCCAGAGATTGGAGAAATGGCAAAGGACCTGATCCTGCGGGGCGATGCTTCTGGTACAGCAGCGGAAATGATCATCGGCACTCAGGCCGCACAATTCTACGGTCCAGAGGCGGCAAGATCGGCTGAGCGTGATAGGAAAAAGGATGTACCCGAAGCAAAAACTGCCACCTCGCGCGCGTTGAATGTCTTGAGGAGAACGAACTGATGTCGGCACAGAAAAATCAGAAAGTCGACAAGGGCGGCGCCGCCGAAGAAGCGCTAAGGGAGTATTTCAAAAGCCTCGGTTCATTCGTATTGCGTGGGATTCCCGTTCGCGAAGCTGGTGAAGACGTCACCGATGTTGATTTGTGGGTTTATACCCGCACCAGCGCGCATGCGCGGCATGTGAGTATCGTCGATATCAAAAACAAGAAACGAGGCAAGGCGTTCGAGCGCGCGATTTGGGTAAAGGGACTGCAATCGGCCCTTCGAGCGGACGAGGCGATTATCGCGTCGCAGGGGGCGAAGGACTCCGTTTATGCGTTTTCCAGCAGGCTGAACGTCCGAGTGATCTCAAGCTCCGTATTCGATGCCATTGTGAAACGCTATGCAGGCGAGGACCAGCGTTTGTCCAATGAAGAGGTCGATGAGCTTTGGAGAATGATAGCTGTCGGCTCCGCTAACCTCAAAGTTCAAATGGATTCGGTAAAGGTGGAAATATCGCGAGGAATTTCGTTTCCTGCGTTAAACCACTGGGTGGACGAGGCGGCTAACTTGCTAAAATTGGGCGTAGAGCGTGAACGAAAGCCCGGTCCAATAACTCGTGCAGCTTATATGTGCAGCGCATTGGTTGGAATCGGGGCAGATTACTTAGGCAAAGAGCACTCCTTATCTGAGGTTTCGATGCGGCGGGAGTATTTCCGTCAAGGCCTTTTGTTCGGTCGAACGGATGCAGCGGCCAGCAAGAGCTATGTACAGTTCGCCGAGAATGTCGTCACCGAGTTCTTTGATCCAAGTGGCGCTACCGCAGCTCGCATACGCGCAGGATTCGAGACTGCCGTCGAAAAAATGCCTGTGCAGGGCTTGGTAGAATTCTTTGCTAAGCCAAACGTTGGGACGGAACTTCTTAAAGGGGCGATTGGTCTTGAGGCGGCGTGCTTCTCGCGAACAGTTCCTCACCCGTCAGAACTCGGTAGCTTGGAAGCAAAAACCATCATTGGATTAGTCAGTGATTATGCGGGACTAAGAAGGAAGGATGTCCTTGGGGCCTCGGCGACCGAGAGGCAATCAAAACCCGATGGAGTCGACACGGCCCCATCGCAGCGAGGATTACTGCTTTAGCAAACAGGCAATGGATTGCCGCCCTAGCGACAATCTTGCCCTTTGCGCGGGTGTCTTCGGCATAAGCCGATAGGGCTTGTTGTCCCTGAATGAGCGGTCTCGCTGACATCAGCAAAAACAACAAAGCGCCGCACTTTTTTCAACGGAGCGTGTCGCAAAACAGCCCGAGCCATCCGTTCTCTGACCGAAGAAAGGAGCCCCCCATGCCAAACCTCATCGTCAGCGAATTCATCAGCGTCGATGGCATTGCCGAAGTCGAGAAGCTGCCGGGCGTGACCTGGAGCGATGAGATGCAAAAATTCAAGGACGACGAGCTTGCCGACAGCGGAGCCACGCTTTTGGGGCGCACGACCTATGAGATTTTCGCCGGCTCCTGGCCCAAGGAACCGGAGACTTCGCCGACCGGTCCAACGCGCTGCTGAAATATGCCGCTTCGACGAGCTTGACGCCGCGCCTCCCGCCATTGATGCGATCGAGTTCGCAGCCACCAGGCGGAAGGTTTGATCCGCCCTTTCTTGCTGCTGCGGTAGAAGACGTCCTGATTCAGCCACAAGCCCAAATTGCTGGATTTGGCAGCCCAGGAAGTATAGGCTTGGTTTTTGGTTCAAGCGATGGAACAGAGACTAGCCGCAATTCTGGCTGCCGATATGGCGGGCTACAGTCGGCTAATGGAGGCCGACGAATCCGGCACGCTCGCACGCCTTCGGACCCATCGCATAGAACTGGTCGATCCCGCCATCGCGAAGAACAAGGGCCGGATCATCAAGACCACCGGAGACGGCATGCTCGTTGAGTTCCAGAGCGTGACCGATGCCGTGAAATGCGCCGTGGAAATCCAACAGCGCATGAAACGGCGCAATTCGGATGTGCCGCAAGAACGGCGCATCGAATTCAGGATCGGCATAAATCTCGGCGACATCATTTTCGACGATGAGGATATTTTCGGCGACGGCGTCAATATTGCCTCGCGCATCGAGCAACTCGCCGACGTTGGCGGTATCTGCGTGACCGCAGCGGTGGCGACCCAAATTGCCGACCGTCTCGAAATTGCCATGGAGGACCTGGGCGAGAAAACGTTAAAGAACATCAGCCGCCCGGTTCGCCTCTATCGCATTGGGTTTGACAGTCCTGCCCTGCCAGTAGTCGAGGCAAAGCAATCCATCTCGAAACCTTCGATAGTGGTGCTGCCATTTACCAACATGAGCGGCGACCCCGAGCAGGAATTTTTCGCGGACGGACTGACCGAGGACATCATCACCGAACTGTCCCGCCACCATGAGCTGTTCGTCATCTCGCGCAATTCCAGCTTCGTCTACAAGAACCGCGCCGTGAATGTGCGCGAGGTGGCCGAGAAACTCACCGTCCAATACCTGGTGGAAGGAAGCGTCCGCAAGATCGGCGACAGGGTGCGCGTGACGGTTCAGCTCATCGACACGGCGAATGACGCTCATATCTGGGCAGACAAATATGACCGGAAGCTGGACGACATATTCGCTATACAGGATGAGGTGACCGCGGCGATCGCAGCCACGCTGCCCGGCCGTGTCGAGGCGGCTCAGCGGGACCAGCTCGCGCGGGCGAAACCTGCAAACATGGCGGCGTATGAATGTGTGCTTGCTGCCAAGGTGCTGCATCACCGAAGCACGATTGCGGATAATGAACGGGCGCAAACCTTGATAGAAAGGGCCGTCACGCTCGACCCCGATTATGCCCATGCCCATGCCTGGCGGGCCTGCATTCTTGGCCAGGCCTGGGTCCATAACTGGTGCGAAGACAGGGATGCCGTCTGGAACAACATTAAGGCAGCGCTGGACAGGGCGCTGGCGCTGGACAACAACGATGCCGATGTCCACCGCATTCTCGCGGCAGTGAACGTGAACAACAATGAGCTGACCACAGCGCGCTACCACCAAGAGCGGGCGCTGGCCCTCAATCCCAATTACGACCTCGTGGTGGTGCAGCAAGGCGAGTTATTGACGTGGCTGGGGAGGCCGGAAGAGGGAATTGAATGGATCCGCAAGGCAATGCAGTTGAATCCGCACCACCCGGAGAGGTTCTGGAGCCATCTGGGAAAGGCGCATTTCGCCGCGCGCCAGTATGGCGAGGCGATCGAGGCTTTCATGCATCTGTCAACCATGGACTCGGCTCAGCACGCTTTCGCCGCTGCCTGCTACGGCTGGCTCGGCGACGAAATCGCGGCCGCGGCGCATCTGAGCAAGATCAGAACGCTCGATCCCCAATTCGACCTCGATTCATTCATCGCCACCCTGCACTATGCCCAGGAGTCTGATGTGCAGCACGTCCGCGAAGGACTGCTGAAAGCCGGTATTGCCAACCTGTAGCCAGCCGGCAGCTACGACCCAGAGCCAATTGGGGACAGGCAAAAAAGACCGGCCCCCGATGCGGACCTTCTGGCATGACCGAACGACGGGCAGGTCGGAGAAGCTTTTCCCACGCTATCGGTCTTTGGAAGCGAACAGGGAAAACCCTCCCCCTGAAAAAGCGCCGCGCTAGTTGACGGCGCATGTCGCATAAGGCCCGCACGGCCGGCCCTGCCAGAAAGGAACCCGCCATGAGAAAACTCATCATCACCGAATTCATCAGCGTCGATGGCATTGCCGAGGTCGAGAAGCTGCCGAGCGTGGCCTGGAACGATGAGATGCAGAAATTCAAGGACGACGAGCTTGCCGACAGCGGCGCCATGCTGTTGGGGCGCACGACCTATGAGATTTTTGCCGGCTCGTGGCCCAAGGAGACCGGAGATTTCGCCGACCGGTTCAATGCGCTGCCGAAATATGTCGCCTCGACCAGCTTGCAGGCGCTCGACTGGCAGCCGGCCGAGCTGCTGCAGGGCGCATTGCCGGACGCGGTCAGAGGGCTGAAGCAAGGCAGCGGCGGCAACATCTACGTGCATGGCAGCCTCACCGTCGCGCAGGAATTGCTGCGCCACGGCCTTGTCGACCGCATCAGGCTGCTCAGCTACCCCGGCGCCGTCGGCCAGGGCAAGCTGCTGTTCCCGCCCGGCGCGCAATTGCCGCTCGAGCTGATTTCCGCCACGCAATTCAGCAACGGCGTGGTGGCGCTGGAGTATGCGGCCGGGAAGCCGTGATGGGCTTCGGTGCAGTTGCGCTTTCATTGATAAGTTGGCGGGACAGCGCCCCCCTCTGCCCTGCCGGGCATCTCCCCCTCAAGGGGGGAGATTGGATGTCACGCCGGCTTTCGCTAATATTCAACGTTCCAGAACAGGCGGTGTGAGGGAAGCTGCCAATCTCCCCCCTTGAGGGGGAGATGTCCGGCAGGACAGAGGGGGGCGCGAAGGAACGTAGGCCTTCTGTGATGAGCTGGGAATTTGCGCGCGTACGCTATGCAACCGACTGATAGGTCGGCGGGACAGCGCCCCCCTCTGGCCTGCCGGCCATCTCCCCCACTTGGGGGGAGATCGCAGCTTCGCCCATCAGCGCCCCCGCCCGTCTGCCTCCCCCTTCTGCACGGCCGCAATCAGCATCTCGACAAATCTCGTCACCTTGGGCGGGCGGAAGCGGGCGGCGGGGTAGACTGTGTAGATGCCGCCGGAGGGCAGCCGCCACTCGGGCAGGATCTGCACCAGCCGCCCGGCGGACAGCTCGTCCCGCACCAAAAAGTCCGGCAGCACCGACAGGCCGGCGCCGGCGCGGACGGCCGCCAGCACTGCCGGCGTTGCGTCGATCGAAATCGTTGCCTGCATGCGCACGGCCTGCTGCTCGTCATCGCCGCGCGAAAATTGCCATAGCAGCGGTTCGCGCAGCGCCATGTTGGCGACGAAGGGCAGCCCGGCGAGGTCTTGCGGTTCGCCGGCGGTGAACCGGCCTGCAAAGCCGGCGCCGCATACCATGAATTGTTGGAAGGTGCCGATGCGCCGGGCCTGCAGGCTGGAATCGGCCAGCCAGCCGACGCGGATGGCCACGTCGATGTGGCCGGAAACCAGGTCGATCGTCTCGTCGCCCAGCGTCAGCTCCACCCGGCAGGCGGGATAGCGCGCGCTGAAGGCGGCGACCACCGGCACCACCGCCGATGTGCCGTAGTCGTTGGACGCGGCGATGCGCAGCGTGCCGGTCGGCTCGGCGGCGGCCTGCGCGAGCTCGTCGAATGCATTCTCGGCCTGCTGCAGGACCTGCAGGCAGCGGGCATGGAACGTTCGGCCGGCCTCGGTCGGATGGACGCGCCGCGTCGTGCGGATCAGCAGCGTCGTTCCGACATCGCGCTCCAGCCGCGCCACCTGCTGGCTGACCACCGCCTTGGTGATGCCCAGCCGCTCGGCGGCCCGCGTGAACGAGCCGGCGTCGACCACCGCCGCGAAATAGGCCAGCCGGTTCAGGTTCATGCTTCGCTCATGGCAGAGGCAGTCTCATTGTCAGGCAATGGCATACATTACGTCTATTTTGTCGGCCTTCAATACGCATTCCGCTTTTGCCATCTTGCGGGCATCGAGGCCGTCGAATTCCGGATCCCAGGAGACATCCCATGTTCACACGGAGAAGCATCATGAAAACCACCCTCGCCGCCGGCGCTGCCGCGGTCTTTGCTCCCGCCGGGCTTGGCCATGCGGCAGGCGGGCTTTCCTGGAAACATTTCCCCGCCGGGCAAAACGGCTTCTTCCGCGCCCCGGTGCTGGTCTCCGGCGCCGCCGAAGCCGTGCTGATCGATGGCGGTTTCACTTACCCCGACGGCCGGGCCGTGGCCGAGGCGATCAAGGCGACCGGCAAGACGCTCACCACCATCTATGTCAGCCAGTCCGACCCGGACTATTATTTCGGCCTCAAGCCGATCAAGCAGGCGTTCCCGCAGGCACGGGTGATCGCCGCAGCCGAGACGGTGGCCGCCATCAACGGCAATGTCGAAAAGAAGCTCGCCGTCTGGGGGCCGCAGCTGAAGGAGAATGGCCCGCAGGCGCTGGCCGACGTCGTCATCCCCGAAGCATTCGACGGCAAGACGCTCAGCGTCGATGGCGAGACCATCGAGATCGTCGCCGCGGAAGGCCTCGCCAACCGGCGCTATCTCTTCGTGCCGTCGCTGAATGCGGTGTTCGGCGGGGTGATGATCTTTGCCGGCGTGCATGTCTGGACCGCCGACACGCCGACCAGGGAACTGCGCGCCGCCTGGCTCGCCAATCTCGAAAAGATCGCGGCGCGCAAGCCGGCAATCGTCGTGCCCGGGCACATGACGCCTGAGGCCGCTACGGACCTTTCAGGCGTCGAGCACACCAAGACCTATCTCGTCGCCTTCGAGGAAGAACTGGCCAAGGCCAAGGACGCGGCCGCACTGAAGAGCGCCATGGAAGCCCGCTTCCCCGGCCTCGGCATGGGCGTCGCGCTCGACATCGGCTCCAAGGTTGCCACCGGCGAAATGAAGTGGGGCTGAGATGGCCGCCAATCGCGAGCTGATCCGCGCCACTTACGAAGGATACGCTCATGGTCCAGCGGGCGCTGACGCCGGACGCTTGATTACGGTCATCCGCCGAGACGGTTGGTGCGCTTGCTGGCTTCGGCCTTGGCGCGGGCTTCGACCGCCTTCTCGATCTCGCGCTTCAGCTCGTCCTTGATCGCCACCGTCTCGGCCATCAGCGCCTCGACCTTCATGAAATCGAGCACCCGGTATTTCGAGACGGCCGGCCGAATCAGAATGTCGGGCCGGCTCTGGTTCAGCTTGCTGGCGATGATCGACTGCATCATCAGCTGCGTGGCGCCGAACATCAGGTCGACGGAGGTCGGGAATTTTCGGCCCGCCTCGGTCGGCGCGCCGACCACGTCGACGGCGATGATGATGTCGGCGTCGAGCTCGATCAGGTCGAACGGCACGGGATTGTAGATGCCGCCGTCGATCAGCAGCCTGCCGTCGCGCATCACCGGGCGGAACACCGCCGGGATCGCCGCCGAGGCGGCCAGCGCCGAATGCAGCTCGCCTTCGTCGAACACCGCGAGCTGGTGGCCATAAAAGTCCGTTGCCGTCACCTTCAGCGGTATCTTCAATTCGGCGAAGGTTTCGGGAATGGCGTCGGGCAGGAACGCCTTGAGGATGCGCTCGACATTGAACTGGCTGACCCGCAAGCCGCCCTGCATCGCCTCGGCAAAAGTGCCGGGCCGCGCCCGCCACATGCGCGTCGCCACTTCGGCGCGGCGGCCGAGGATCGAGCGCGTATAGTCGTGGATGTCCTTGCCGGTCATGCCCGAGGCCATGCCGGCGCCCATGATGGCGCCGATCGACGAGCCGGCGATTGCCGCCGGCCTTATGCCCAGCTCGTCCAGCGCCTCGATGACATGGATATGCGCCAGCCCACGCGCCCCGCCGCCGCCAAAGGCGATGCCGAAGCTAGGGCTCATCCCTTGTTGGCCGCGCCGAGCTTCGGCCCTACCACCATGACGGCCGGCTCGGCGGAGAGCAGCTTTTTCGCCGCTGCCTTGACCTGGTCCAGCGTCACCGCGTTTATCAGGGCGGCGCGGCGCTGCATGTAGTCGATGCCGAGCTTGCCAAGCTGGATCTCGACCAGCGTTGAGGCGATCGCGCCGGAGGAATTCAGATTGTTGATGGCATAGGCACCGATCATGTATTTCTTGGTCGCCGCCAGCTCGGCTTCGGTCGGCCCCTCCTCGGCCATGCGCTTGACCACGTCGCGCACCACGGCCAGCGTCTCGGCCGCCCTGTCGGCGCGGGTCGAGGTGGTGATGGACAGCGCCTCGGAGTGCTCGTGGTCGACGAGGTCGGAGCTGACGCTGTAGGCCAGGCCGCGCTTTTCGCGCACCTCGTCGAACAGCCGCGAGGTGAAAGTGCCGCCGCCGAGGATCTCGTTCATCAGCACCGCGGCAAAAAAGTCCGGCGCATTCCGCTTCACGCCGGGATAGGCGAGTTGCAGCGAGGCCTGCGGCTGGTCGTAGACGACCTCGAGCTGCTGGCCGAGCTTCAGGTCGATGTCGGGAACGGGCGTGAGCGCCTGCTTTTCCGGCAGGCTGCCGAACACCAGGTCGAGCTTCTGCTTCAGCGTCTCGGCGTCGATGGCGCCAACCACGGCGACATGCAGGCCGTCGCGGGCGAAATTCGCCTTGTGGAAGGCGCTGAGATCGGACGGCGTAATCGTCGCGATGCTTTGCCTGGTGCCCTGGTCGGGCCGCGCATAGGGATGCCTGCCGTAGATCGCGTCCAGCCATTTGCGCTGGGCGAGCGTATCGGGATCGCGCTCGTTGGCGATGATGCCGGACAGGATTTGCGCGCGGATGCGGTCGATCGGCACCTGGTCGAAGCGCGGCTGGTTGACCGCCACCCGCAACAGGTCGAAGGCGCCGTCGCGCTGCTCGGCCAGCATGCGCATCGAGCCGTAGATGCCGTCGCGCTGCGCATCGAAGCTCATCTCTGCACCGACGTCGTCGAGCTTGATCTGGAACGCCTCGCTGTCGAGGTTGCCGGCGCCTTCGTCGAACAGGCCGCTCATCAGATTGGCAAGCCCTTCCTTGCCGGGCGGATCCTGCGTCGCGCCGCCATCGAAAACGAAGCGGATGGCGACGATCGGCACCGAATAATCCTCCACCAGCCAGGCGGTGATGCCCTTCGACGAGGTCACCTCCTGGATGTTCATGGCGGCGCGGGCGGAAAGCGCCGGCAGGACGAGGAAGACGAGGGAGAGGATGAGGGTTGCTAGAAGAGGGCCGGAGCGCGCGCGCTTCCCTTCTCCCCTTGTGGGAGAAGGGGAGGAGCCCAGGGGAGAAGGCAGAGCGGGACCGTGCTGGTTCATCATCAAAATCAATTCCCAGCCTGGGTTTGCGGCAGAAGATAGCCGGTCGTTGCGTGGTCGAGATTGAGATAGCGGGCAGCGACCGCCTTGACCTGGTCGGCGGTGACCTTACGGATGCGGTCCGGCCATTGCTGGACGTCCTGGACGTTGCCGCCGGTGGCAAGCGTCGAGCCGTAGATGTTGGCCATGTCCTCCTGCTTGTCGCGGGCAAAGATCATCGAGCGTACGAAACGGTCCTTGGATTTTTCCAGCTCGTCGCTGGTGACGCCGTCTTTCGCGATGCGGGCGATCTCGGCGTCGACCGCGGCTTCGATGTCGGCAAGCTTGGCATCGCCGCGCGGCGCGCCATAGACGGTGAAATTGGTGTCGTCGAGCATGGTGCCCTGGAAGAAGGCGCCAGCCTCGGCGGCGATGCCTTGCCTGACGACAAGCTCCTGGTAGAGCCGGCTGCGGTTGCCGCCGCCGAGGATTTCGGACAGCACGTCGAGCGCTTCGGCTTCGCCGGGCTTTGCCGTGTGATAGGACGGAACCACCCATTGCGTGGTGAAGCTCGGCACGCTGACGCGCCCGTCGGTCAGCGTCACCGTGCGCCTGGTGTTCTGCTCGGGCTCGACGGGGCGGATGCGCGGTGGCAGATCCGGGCCGCGCGCGATCTTGCCATAGGTCTTTTCGGCCAGCGCCTTGACCGTTTCCGGTTCGACATCGCCGGCCACCACCAGCACGGCGTTATTGGGTGTATAATATTTGTTGTAGAAAGCCATCGCGTCGGTGCGGTTCAGCTTCTCCATCTCCTGCATCCAGCCGATGACCGGAATGCGGTAGGGCTGGTTCTGCCACAGCGTGGCGTCGATCTCCTCGTCGAGCACCGCCTGCGGATTTGAGTCGATGCGCGAGCGGCGCTCCTCGAGGATGACGTCGCGCTCGGTCTTGATGACATCGTCGTTGAGGATGAGATTGCGCATGCGGTCGGCCTCGAAGCCCATCATCTCACCGAGCGCCTGCGGCACCACCGTCTCGTGAAAGGCGGTGTAGTCGTAGGAGGTGAAGGCGTTGTCCGAACCGCCGATGGCGGCGACGGCGCGGTCGAGCTCGCCGGCCGCATGATTGCTGGTCGCCTTGAACATCAAGTGCTCGAAGAAATGGGCAATGCCGGACTTGCCCGGCGGCTCGTCGGCGCTGCCGATCTTGTACCAGACCATATGGGTGACGATCGGGGCGCGGTGATCGGGGATGACGACGACCTCCATGCCGTTGTCGAGCAGGAAATCGGTCACGACACCATCGTCAGGATTGTTATCCGCCAGAGCCGGCGCGGCCATCACCAAAGCCAGCCCCAAGAGCGTCCCGCGCAGCCATTCAGCCTGAAATGTCATAGATGGCTCCGGTTTGTGATGGGACGATAGGCGGGGTTGCTGGTCGAGGCAAAGCGAATTGTTCGTCATTTTGAAGGCGCCATCGTGGAAGCCGAACTCAGGCGGCCTCGATGAACCGGATGACCGTCTCGCCATAGTTGCGCTCCTCGAAAACCGAAAAGCCCAGCCCTGCCTCGAACGGCGCCGCCGCCGCTTCCTCGATGACGCAGAGCGCGCCAGGAGCTAGCCAGCCGCCGGCCTTGGCCGAGCGCAAAGCGCGTTCGCCAAGGCCCTTGCCATAGGGCGGATCGGCAAAGACCAGGCCAAATGCGGCGATGGTGCCCGCCTCGCCCAAGCCCGTCGCGTCGCGGCGGAATATCTTGGTGCGGCCGGTGAGGCCGAAGGCCTCGACATTGGTGCGGATCAGGCCGCGCCCTTCGGCGGATTCCTCGATGAAGACAGCGTAGGAGGCGCCGCGCGACAGCGCTTCGAGGCCGAGCGCGCCGGTGCCGGCGAACAGGTCGAGCACGCGCGCGCCGTTCAGTTTTTCGGGAAAGCGATGCGCCAGCACATTGAAGACCGCCTCACGCGTGCGGTCGGTGGTCGGGCGGATGGCAAACGTACGGGGCGTCGCCAGCGGACGCCCGCGAAACTCACCGCCGACGATCCGCATTGCTTCCTTTCGGGCCGCCGCGCGGCCGGTCGCCACCGCCATCCGGGCGCTCGCCACGCGGTTTGCCGAACGGCTTTGCACCGCCGCCTTGCGGCTTGCCGCCGGGCTTGCCGTAAGACGGCTTGAACGAGGCCTTGCGCGCCTTGTTTTCTGCCGCCTTGGCGGCGTCTGCCTCCGCCCTGCCCTTGCCGATCGGCCGTGCGCCCGGCGCCATCCAGACATTGGCCTTGCGCTGGCCCGGCGGCTCGATCGGCCGCTGCTCGCGTTCGGATTTCTTCCCACCGAAGCCGCCACGAGGCTTGTCGCCACGGGGTTTGTCCCCGAAGTCGCCGCGTTCAGGTCTGGGGCCACGCTCGCCAAAGCTCTTTTTCGGCCCAAAGCTCCTGTCGGGGCTTGTCGACAGCTTGCCGAGCGCTTCGTCGCGGCTGCCTTCGCGGCGCTTGCGGTTCTTGATCAGGCCGCCCTCGCCGATCGGCCGGCGTTCGCCGTCGCGGGTGAATTTCGGCCGCTCGGGCTCCTCCTCCCGCTCACGCCTGACCGGTTTGTTGGAAAACGGCTTGGCGATATCGGCGTCGAAATTGGCGCCTGATTCCTCGACCAGGCGCTCACCGAGCTGGTCGCGCAGCACGCGGCCCTTGATCTCCAGCACATGGCCTTCCGGCAAATCGTCGAGCTGGAACGGCCCGTAGGAAATACGGATCAGCCGCGTCACGTCGAGACCGAGCGAGCCCAGGATGTTCCTGACCTCGCGGTTCTTGCCTTCGCGCAGGCCGAGTGTCAGCCAGGCGTTCGAGCCCTGCTCGCGGTCGAGCGTCGCTTCGATGGCGCCATAAAAGACGCCGTCGACGGCAAGGCCTTCGCGCAGGCCGGCAAGGGCGCTTTCTTCGACCTTGCCGTGGACGCGCACGCGGTAGCGCCTGAGCCAGCCGGTGGCCGGCAGTTCGAGCACGCGCGACAGGCCGCCATCGTTGGTGAGCAGCAGCAGGCCTTCGGTGTTGATGTCGAGCCGGCCGATGGTCATCAGCCGCGGCAGCCCAGGCGGCAGCACGTCGAAGACGGTTTTGCGGCCTTCGGGATCGCGGTTTGTCGTGACCACGCCGGCCGGCTTGTGGAACAGGAACAGCCTGGTGCGCTCGATCGGCGGGATCTCCATGCCGTCGAGATGGATGATGTCGCCGGGCATCACGTTGAAGGCCGGCGAGGACAACACCTTGCCATTGACCTTGACGCGGCCGGCCGCAATCAGTTCCTCGGCGTCGCGGCGCGAGGCCAGGCCGGCACGCGCCAGCCGCTTGGCAATGCGTTCGCCGGCTTCTTCCGTTGCCTCGACGCGACGCGGGCGCGGCTTGAAGCCGCCCTCCGATGCGGCCGGGGCCCTCTGTGCCCCATGGGGCCGATCGCCGCCAAAATCACGTTTGGGACGATCGCCGAAGTCACGCTTGGGACGATCACCGAAGTCACGCTTGGGACGGTCGAAGCGCCTCTCGCCGCCCTCGACTTCGGCAGCTGCCGGCCGGTCGCCGCGCGGTGCGTAAGGCTTGCGCGGACCTTCGCGCTTTTCATAAGGCTTGCCCTCCGGACGCGGCCCTTTGCTGAACGGCCTGTCGCCGCCTTTGAAGTCGCGCTTCGGCCGCTCGCCTTCGGCAGCTTCTGGCCGGTCGCCGCGCGGCGCATAAGGCTTGCGTGGACCCTCGCGCTTTTCATAAGGCTTGCCTTCCGGACGCGGCACTTTGCTGAACGGCCTGTCGCCGCCTTTGAAGTCGCGCTTCGGCCGTTCGCCTTCGGCCGCCGCCGGCCGGTCGCCGCGCGGAGCGTAAGGTTTTTTGGCGCCGAAGGACGGCTTGCCGCCCTTGCCGTAAGCGCTATCGCGACCGCGCGGCCCCGCCGGTTTCGGGCCGGCCTTGCGCGGGAATTTCTTGTTTTTGTCGTCCATGTGGCCTTTGCTCGTTTGCGCGGGTAGTAACAGGATCGCGCTCTAGTGGCGAGGAGATAATCGGAATGGAAACCGCGTGAAGCGGCAGGATTTCATGGCGCTGGCGCTGAAAGAAGCCGAAGACGCCGCCCTGCGTGGCGAAGTGCCGGTTGGCGCGGTCGTCGTCGGCGGCGATACGGTCGTTGCGAGTGCCGGCAACCGCACCCGCGAGTTCGCCGATCCCACCGCCCATGCCGAGATGCTGGCGATCCGCGAGGCCTGCCGCAAGCTTTCCAGCGAGCGGCTCAGCGGCCACGATCTCTATGTGACGCTGGAGCCGTGCGCCATGTGCGCCGGCGCCATCTCCTTCGCCAGGCTGCGCCGGCTCTATTTCGGCGCTGCCGACGAGAAGGGCGGCGCAGTGGTCAACGGCGTTCGCTTCTTCACGTCACCGACCTGCCACCATGTGCCCGACATCTATCCGGGCATGGCCGAGAACGCTGCAGCAGCGCTGCTGAAAGACTTTTTTCGCGAGCGACGCGGACCCTGATTTTCTGGTCCGGCCGACGATCCAAATCCAAGTCAGACAATCCAGGCCAGAAAGTCTCTGGCGCCGTCAGGCTACCAAGGCAGCCAGTCGAACATGCCGCCACTCTTGCTCTTGGCGGCCGCCTCCTTCTTGAGGCGTCGTTCCTTCTTGTACTCGTCCTCGCCGAGGTCGCCCTGCGGCGCAGTGGCGGCGGCAGCGCGGTATTGCACCGGCGGCTCGCTCAGATATCTGCGGGTGGTCGGGTCGCCCTGTTTGCCTTCAGCCCGGCGGCGCATGATTTCCGCGGCGCGGCCCTTGTCCGAATCGGCCGGAGTCCAGGCTGGCGGATGGCTCGAGCCCGACTGCTTCAGCGCGGCCTTGACCGACGCCGGATCCGTCTGCACGTCATCGATGACCTGCGCCTGGTAGGCCGGGTCGTCCTGATGCAGGGTGGCATCGGCGCGCAGGCGGGCACGGCGCTGCTCCGGCGATTCGGGCCATTCGGCACTCGCCGTCTCGATGCTTTCCTGCGGCGGCGGCAAGACTTCCTTCTGCCCCGGCCCTGGCTTCACCAGCGTGGGGCGCGGCTTGTAGTCGATACTATCCTTGCGCTTGGGTGCGAAGGAAAAAGCCCCGGTGAGGTCGCCAGCAAGCTGCGCGCCCGCGGTCTTGTCGGTCCCGTAAGTGGGCGAGCCCATGCAGCCGGACAAGGCGAGGCCCGATACGACAAGCGGCGCCAGCAGCGCAACGCGCGCGTAAGTTCTCTCGGTCATGCCAAAAAGTCCCACTGTAGACAGCCTCTCGATTGCCGCCGGCCAAAGAAAGGTCCGGTCCCCATCGCCTATGCTCTTCCGACGGAATTCCGGCGACAATTTGTCGTCCGGAGTTTCGCGTGTTTACCTCAACCACTCGTTAAGGGCAACGCGCGGGGGCCGATCGGCCGCCCGCCGTGGCATTTGTGCACCGCCTTAACGGCGGCTCAAAGCCTTCAGCTCATGCAGGACAGCTGCGTCACGGGCCGAAACGTCCGGGAATTCCGGATCTGAGCCGACATCGGCGGTGTAGCGCCAGGAGCGCGCGCATTTCACCAGGCCGCGGTCCTCCGCCTTCTCGACGACCACGGCGACGCCTTTGACGTCGTCGAGGGTAAAGCTGCCCGCCGGCGCTTTGCCGTGCACGATAACCAGATCGCTGGTGATCGCCATCTCGGCCATGTCGACATCGGCGATCGCCGCTTCGAGTACGGCATCGTCGAGGGTGACGACCGGCACCGCTTCCAGCGAAGAGCCGATGACCTTCTGCGCGCGGGCGATCTCCAACGCGCCGGTGACGACACGGCGGACCTGCCGCACCTTGCGCCACTTCTCCGACAGCGCCTCGTTCTTCCAGTCCGCCGGGATCTCCGGGAACTGGTCGAGATGCACCGAGACGGCATCCGGATGACGGTCGAGCCAAGCCTCTTCCATGGTGAAGGGCAGCATCGGCGCCAGCCATTTCACCAGGCAGTCGAAGAGATGGCGCACCACTTGGACGGAAGCCTTGCGCTTCACGCTGGAAGGCGCTTCGCAGTAAAGCGCGTCCTTGCGGATGTCGAAATAGAAGGCCGACAGCTCGACCACCATGAAGTCGAGCAGCGCGCGGGTGATGCGCTTGAATTCGAACGCGTCGTAGCCCGAGCGTACGACTTCATCGAGCTCGGCGAGCCGGTGCAGCATCAGCCGCTCCAGCTCCGGCATCTTGTCCAGCGGCACCTCCTCGCCGTCGTCATGGGCGAGTGTGCCCAGCATCCAGCGGATGGTGTTGCGCAGCTTGCGGTAGGCGTCGATGTTGGTCTGCAGCACGTTCTTGCCGAGCCGCTGGTCTTCCCAATAATCGGTCGTCACCACCCAGAGCCGCAAGATGTCGGCGCCGGACTGCTTGATGACGTCCTGCGGCACGACGGTGTTGCCGAGCGACTTCGACATTTTCCGCCCCTCCTCATCCATGGTGAAGCCATGGGTGACGACGGTGTCGTAGGGCGCCCTGCCCCTGGTGCCGCAGCTTTCGAGCAGCGAGGAGTGGAACCAGCCGCGATGCTGATCGGAGCCTTCGAGATAGACGTCGGCCGGCCATTTCAGGTCGGGCCGGTCCTCAAGCGTGAAGGCATGCGTCGAGCCTGAATCGAACCAGACGTCGAGGATGTCCATGACCTGCTGCCATTTCGAGGCATCGTAATTGCCGAGGAAACGCTCCTTGGCGCCGGCGGCGAACCAGGCGTCGGCGCCCTCTTTCTCGAAGGCGTCCATGATGCGCTGGTTGACCGCCTCGTCGCGCAGCACATTCCCGTCGGCATCGGCAAAGACGGCGATCGGCACGCCCCAGGCGCGCTGGCGCGACAGCACCCAGTCGGGGCGCTCCTCGATCATGGCGCGGATGCGGTTCTGGCCGGCGGCGGGCACGAAGCGGGTATCGTCGATGGCTTTCAGCGCGCGGCCGCGCAGCGTCGTGCCGTCGCCAAGCTCCTTGTCCATATAGACGAACCATTGGGGCGTGTTGCGGAAGATGATCGGCTTCTTCGAGCGCCAGGAATGCGGATAGGAGTGCTTCAGCCGGCCGCGCGCGAACAGCGCGTTGCGCTTGATCAGCTCGTCGATGACAGCCTGGTTGGCATTGCCCTTTTTGCCATTGTCGTCGATGACGCGCGCCGCTCCACCCTCGCGGTCCGGGCCGAAGCCCGGCGCGTCCTTGGTGAAGAAGCCGGCATCGTCGACGGTGAAGGGGATCGCAGTGTCGATACCGCGCTGGCGAAGATCAGAGGCTGCATCCATCCAGGCGTCAAAGTCTTCGCGGCCGTGTCCCGGCGCGGTGTGGACGAAACCGGTGCCGGCATCGTCGGTGACATGATCGCCGGCGAGCATCGGCACGGGAAAATCGTAGCCGCCACCCAGACTTTTGAGGGGATGCGAAAGCGTAAGATTTTCAAGCTCTTCGGCGCCAACGTTGCGAAGCCGATTCAGGGTGACCTTGGCCTTCGCGGCAGCGTCGTCCGCAAGCTTCTCGGCAAAGATCAGCTTTTCGCCGGGCTGGGGACCAAAGGCGTTCTCGGCCGCCGTAACCTCGTAGAGACCATAGTTGATCCGCGGCGAGTAATTGACGGCGCGGTTGCCGGGGATTGTCCACGGCGTCGTCGTCCAGATGACGACGTTGGCATCAAGCAGATCGAGCGACGTCTGCGTCAGCTTGGGATCCAGGGCTGGCTGCCCATCCTCGATGTTGATGACCTGGCGAGCGAGGCTGACGACCGGAAACTTCGCCCAGATCGTGTCTGACTCATAGTCCTGGTATTCGACCTCCGCCTCGGCCAGCGCGGTGCGCTCGACGACGCTCCACATCACCGGCTTGGAGCCGCGATAGAGCTGGCCGGACATGGCGAATTTCAGCAACTCGCCGGCGATGCGCGCCTCGGCATGGAAAGCCATCGTCGTATAGGGATTGTCGAAGTCGCCGACGACGCCGAGCCGCTGGAATTCGGAACCCTGCACCTTGATCCAGTGCGCCGCAAACTCACGGCATTCCTGCCGGAACTCGTTGACCGGCACCTCGTCCTTGTTCTTGCCCTTGGCGCGGTACTGCTCCTCGATCTTCCATTCGATCGGCAGGCCGTGGCAATCCCAACCCGGCACATAGTTCGAGTCATAGCCGCGCATCTGGAACGAGCGGGTGATGACGTCCTTGAGGATCTTGTTCAGCGCATGGCCGATATGGATGTTGCCATTCGCATAGGGCGGGCCGTCGTGCAGCACGTATTTTTCGCGGCCGGCTGCGTCTTCGCGCAACTTGCGATAAAGGTCCATGTCCTGCCAGCGCTTGACCAGCAGCGGTTCCTTTTCCGGCAAACCGGCGCGCATCGGGAAATCCGTCTGCGGCAGGTAGAGCGTTTTGGAATAGTCGATCGTCTCGGCGGTCTCGGTATCAGTCATTCGTCTGCCATATGCGTTGCCCGGCGGCAAAAGAGCCCGGGCGTTGAACTATCATGATCTGGAAAAAGCGCGAGAGGCCGCACGCAAGATTCCCGGCGGCTCCGGCGGCGGTCAGGCCGCCCGGAACACCGGGCCTGTAATTCGTATCACAGTCGCAAGAAGGTGCGAAAAGCTCGTCATGGCTGGGCTTTTAACCGAGACAGGCGATATTGAAAAGCCCGAACTCTGATACTTCCTTGCGCTATGTGCCAATTGCGCATACATTTGTAGGCAAATGGCCTGCAGTGCCAAGGAGACGTTCATGTCGGTCGCAGCAAGGGCAATTGGCGCAACACACGACTTTTCCGTCCCTACGGACAAGATCGATTATCTGCGCAGTCTGGGTTTCAGTAGCGAAGAACTCTATCGTATCGTTGCCCCCCGCCGCACGCTGGCGCGTCGCAAGGAACATGCCGAGCCGCTTTCGCCAGCTGAATCCGACCGCGCCCTGCGCCTAGAACGCATCGCCGAGCAGGCGGATCGGGTATTCGGCAGCCATGAGAAAGCCCAGCGTTGGCTGAGAAGCGAGATCATAGCATTGGATGGTGCAAGGCCGATCGATCTCCTCGAGACAGAGACCGGCGCCCACGTCGTTTCCGAAGAGCTTATCCGCATCGACTTTGGCATGCTTGCCTGACGATGCGCATCTGGCGCATCTCCAATTTCGCGGATCTCTCAGGTCGTGGCGGAACGCTCGTTGATGGAAGATGGAGCAGACGCGGGATGCCCATCGTCTGTTGCACCGACCACCCTTCGACGGCACTGCTGGAGATACTGGTGCATGCGACGCGCGAAACCGTTCCGGAAACCTACCAGCTTATCGAGATCGACGTTCCGGACGGAATAGAAATGACCGAACCGGTTATCCATGACGACTGGGACAAGGACATGGAATCGACACGGCGACAGGGCACGGACTTTCTCTCGGCCAATCGTTGCGCGCTCATGAAAATTCCTTCGATCATAATGCGCAAAGCAAACAACTATCTGCTCAACCCGACCCATGACGATGCGTCACGCATTACGATTGCGGGCCTATACCGTTATCCGTTCGACAGCCGTTTTGATCAAATGAGCCGACGCCTACCCGCTCACATCGAGAAATCGAAGCGATAGGTCGTCGACACGCCGATCATGAACTGATCCCTGGAGCCGCGCTCCTTGACCAGGCTGGAATCGGCGGCCGGGCCCATCAGGCGGGAATATTCGCCGAACAGACTGGCCGTCATCGGCTCGGTCACCTTCCAGGTCACCGCGCCGCCCAGGCCCGCCGACTTCACCCCGCCGCCGGGATGATATTCGCTAAGTCCCGAGGCCAGGGACTCCTTGGCATCAACGCCGTAATAGGCGTCGAAATAGTCCGATGAGGCGAACGAAACGCGCGGTCCGGCCGAAATCCTGACGTCGGGCGTCACATCGTAAAAGGCGTCGGCGGCGATGTCGGCGACAAAGCCGTTATGGGCGCGAATGCCGTGCCGCAATTCGGCGCGGGCACGCAGCCAATCCAAAGGATAGAATTCGAAGAAGCCGCCAGCCTCGCCGCCCCAGCGCACCGGGTCGAGACCCTTCAATTCGTCGGCGTCACCACCGTCGCGGGAAAACAGGAACTTGCCTGTCAGGCCGGCGCGGACGCCGCCATCGTCGATCAATGCCAACGAGATATTGTCGTTGCGCGAGGTGAAGCGCGCCGCGGGACCAGCCTTGCCGAGCGAGATGATCGGCGAGGCACTGAGCAGGTACTTCTTGCCGCCCTCGAAATTCGGGGCAACCATGCCGGTGGCGCCGACCGTCAGGTACCAGTCTCCGGACAGCCAGCCGAAGGTGCCCTCGCCGGCCTTGGCAACGCCGCAGGTGCCGAGCATGAATGCGGCCAAGACCGTCGGGATCGTCGGGACAGACCGCATCGTTACTCCATACGTCGAACGCGTTGGCCGATACAACCAGCCTTCATCCAAGCCATGGCGCCAGTTCGGTAAAATTTGACTTAATGTCCGTAACATTGGCGGCGTTGGCCGGACCGTTCCGCATTGCAGCGAATTGTACTGGCGCACCAAGATCCCAGATGAAGACGTCCGGAATACGCCAGCAGTTGCCGCGGCAAGGGTTACAAACATTCGTGGGCAAACATGCCCGCACTGTGAAGTGCGCGGCGACCGGCGCTCAACCCCGCGTTCCAAACGGGCCAAGCGTGAATCATATGCGACCAAATTTCGAGACGTACTTTGACGTCAGCCGCGCCGGCGGCTTCCGCGAGCCGAGTTGCATCCGACAACAGCGTCTCGGCCGAACCGACTTGTATAAGCATTGGAGGAAATCCGCTCAGATCGGCGAACAAAGGCGAGATCAGCGGATCGCGCCGACCAACGCCATTGGGAACATAGGCGGTTGCCAGTTCCTCCAAATACGCCCGGTGGATGATGGGGTCGATTGCGTCCTTGGTTGATAGTGTCGCGCCGGACATCGAAAGGTCCGTCCAGGGCGAAACCAGCCAAAGACACCGGGGCAGCCGCTCGCCTGCCGCGCACAACACACTGACCAGGCACAGGGCGAGGTTGCCGCCCGCACTGTCGCCGCCAACCATGATGCGATCCGACGCGATGCCTTGCCGGCTCAGAAAGCGCCATGCGGTGAGTGCGTCTTCATGTTGCGCGGGGAAAGGATGTTCCGGTGCGCGTCGATAGTCGATCGCGAGGGTGCGCATTCCCATTGCCCGACCTGCCTCGGTCACCATTCGACGATGACTTTTAAGAGAGCCGGAGCAGTAGCCACCACCGTGGAAAAAGAGCAGAACCTTATCCCTGTCACTCCCAGGCGCCAGGGACCACTCGCCCGCGAGGCCATCGAAAACCACATGCTCGCATCGGATGTGCTCCGCGACCGGCCAGACCGAACCGACTTCGTCGAGCCGCGCCCGGCGTTCGTCCCAGCGGACCGTTCGTGGTTTTGACGTCAACAGCCTGCGGACGGCGTTGATCTCCATCAGATCGAGGTGTTCGTCCACATCGCTCATTTTGCTCCCCTAGCCTCATCAAGCGTAGAAAACGGCATACAGCAGCAGCCACACGTCATCGATAAAGGGCCAATGCCAGCGCTGGGAATTTTTCGTTACACTTGCGCCATGGCGAATACACGGGACGACGGGTCGCCCGTAAACCCGCTTGTCATCTTTTAGCACTGGCCCACCCCCCGCACATGATCGAATATTCCATCTGGTATTTGGCCGCTTCGGGTCAAAAGCGGAGGTCTGGCAAGCGGATCGCTCGGGAGTGTGGCGCTCACAGCCTGCTCGCTGGACGGGCAAGGCGATCGGCGCTACTTTCCGGAACAAAGAAGCTAGGCAACCTTGAGGGAGAAGGGCAATGACCGTGCACAGCGATGCCATGAAAGACGCCATTGGCCAGACGCGGGCGAAGTGGGGATGGTTCGTCGCGCTCGGGGTGCTGCTGCTTGTCTTCGGCGGCATCGCCTTCGGCAATCTGTTCATCGCAACCGTCGCCTCCGTCTTTGTCGTGGGCTGGCTGATGCTGATGGCCGGCGTTGTCGAAATCATCCATGCCTTCGGCGTGAAGACATGGGGCCGCTTCTTCTATTGGCTGCTCAGCGGTCTCCTCTACGCCGTCGCCGGCTTCTTCGCCTTCGACAATCCGGTCCTCGCCTCGACGGTGCTGACCTTCCTCCTGGCGGTCGCACTGCTTGCCTCAGGCGTGCTCAGGGCCTGGGTCGGCTATAGCCATCGGCCGCAGCCGGGCTGGGGCTGGGTGGTCGCGGCCGGCATCATCAGCGCACTGGCGGGACTGGTCATCGCCATGGGCTGGCCGGTCAACAGCGTGTGGGTGCTCGGCCTGTTCCTGGCCGTCGACCTGATCTTCCAGGGCTGGACCTTCATCGCCCTTGGCCTGGCGCTGAAGAGATAAATTCTGGTTTGAGCATGATTTATCGGAAAACCGGTTCCCACTTTTTGCTTCGCTGACCTTCAGTTCGGGACGATGCTCTAAAAAGCTATGGCCGCGTCGAGCCCGGAAAGCGGCCTGACGCCGGCGAGCAGTGCCTTCGCCTCAGCCTCGTCGCGCTTCATCTGGGCGACCAGCGCGTCAAGCCCGTCGAACTTCACCTCCGAACGCAGGTAGCCGAAAAAGGACACGGCACAAATCTCGCCGTAGAGGTCGCCGGAAAAGTCGAAGACGAAGGTCTCCAGCAGCGGCGCGCCACTGTCGTCGACCGTCGGCCGGCGGCCGAAGCTGGCGACGCCATCATGAAGCGAGCCGTCGGCGCGGCGGAAGCGGACAGCATAGATCCCTTCCTTAAGGGTCGCTTCCGGCGAAAGCCTCATGTTTGCGGTCGGAAAGCCGAGCGTCCGGCCGAGCTGCTGGCCGCCGATCACCTCCGCCTCGACGGTGAAACGGTAGCCGAGCAGGCCGGCGGCCTCGGCCACATTGCCCTCGCACAGCAGCGTGCGTATGCGGCTCGACGACACCACCTCGGCGCTTTCGTCGCGAAACGCATCGACCAGCGTGACGCCGAAGCCGTGGCGCTCGCCGGCCGCCATCAGATAGGCCGGGCCGCCCTGGCGGTCCTTGCCGAAGTGGAAATCGAAGCCGGTGACGGCGTGGCTTATGCCGAGGTTGCGCTCGAGCACGCCGGTGACGAAAGCCTCCGCCGACAAGGAGGCGAACTCGCGGGTGAACGGCTGCTCGACCAGCGCCGCAAAGCCCAGATGCGACAGCAGCCGCGCCTTCATCGGCGGCGGCGTCAGCACGAACAGCGGCATGTCCGGCCTGAAAACTTTTCGCGGATGCGGTACGAAGGTCAGCACCAGGGCGGGTACGCCGCGACGCTCCGCTTCGGCGCGCGCACGTTCGAGCACCGCCTGGTGGCCGCGGTGGACGCCGTCGAAATTGCCGATCGCCACCACGCCGCCGCGCAGATGGGCCGGCAGCGGTGCGGTTGCGGAAATGCGTTCGAACATGGCCGTCATGGCTTGAACCTATTGCAGCCTGGGAATCACCGCGACCGGCCTGTAGCCGTATTTTTCCAGGAAGGCCGCGAGCCTGGCCGGATCCGGCTGCAGCGCTTCACCGTAATCGCGGGCATGGATGCCGCCCGATACGTAAAGCACGTCGAAGCCATTGTCGGCCGCGCCCTTGATGTCGGTCATCATGCCGTCGCCGATGGCCAGAACTTGTGAACGCTCGACCGGGCGGCCGAGAATGTCGGCGACCTCTTTCATGGCGACGTCATAGACCGGCGCATAAGGTTTCCCGGCGATCAGCGTGCGCCCGCCAAGCTGTGCGTATTCGCGGGCCAAAGCGCCTGCGCACCAGATCATGCGTTCGCCGCGCTCGACGACGATGTCGGGATTGGCGCAGATGAAGGGCAGGTTTCTGGCACGCAGCCTCTGCAGAAGATCGGCATAATCTTCCGGCTTCTCCACCTCGTCGTCGAACAGGCCGGTGCAGACCACACCGGATGCTTCGAACTCCTCGACGAGTTCGACGTCGAGGCCCTCATAGAGCGTGAAATCCCGATCGGCGCCAATATGGAAGATCTTTCGCGGCCCTTCGGCGATCAGGTCGCGGGTAACGTCGCCGGACGTCACGACAAGGTCGTAGGCGGCGGGAGGAACGCCGATAGCGTTCATCTGCGCCACCACGTCGGCGCTGCGGCGCGGCGAATTGGTGATCAGCACGACAGGTATTTTCGCCGCGCGAGCAGTGATCAGCGCGGCAGCCGCCGCGGGGAAATGCCATTCACCATTGTGCACCACGCCCCAGACGTCGCACAGGATGGCTGAATAGGCTCCCGACAGGTCTGTGAGCGAACCGATGATGTCGGGCGAATCCGCCATGCCGTTGTCCCTGTACCATGATGCTTGCAAGCGCCGCGACCGACGGTCCGTAGCGGCCGGCCCGGATTAACCGAAGCGCTTCGCCATGTCACCAGCTTTCGTTGTGCCGCACGATTGTCGCACGGGACACATCGTCGGCTGAAGGCGATAGGATTGGTGACTAAGGCAGGGGCCCGGCGCGCTGGCGCAAAGGCTCCTGCCCTCATGCCCTTGCGGGTGATGGAAGCATGTGGTGAGTGTCCTCATCCGGAGATGCGCTCTTGCCTGAACCCGCCAACCACCTTGCCTTCGCGCTGGTCTGCCTCGGCATGGTGCTGACGCCTGGCCCGAACATGATCTATCTGATCTCGCGCTCGCTGTCGCAAGGGCCGAAGGCCGGGCTGATCTCGCTGGGCGGCGTGGCGCTCGGTTTTTTGTTCTATGTGCTGTCGGCGGCGTTCGGCATCACCGCGCTGCTGCTCGCCGTGCCCTTTGCCTATGATGTGCTGCGCCTTGCCGGCGCGCTCTATTTGCTGTGGCTCGCCTGGCAAGCGGTGAAGCCCGGCGGGCGCTCGCCCTTCCAGATCCGCGAACTGCCGAAAGACAGACCGCGCAAGCTGTTTGCCATGGGGCTGATGACCAACCTGCTCAACCCAAAGGTGGCAGTGCTCTATCTGTCGCTGCTGCCGCAATTCATCAGCCCCGGCAAGGGCCACGTGCTGTCGCAGCTTCTGGTGCTCGGTGCCACGCAGGTCGCGATCAGCCTGACCGTCAATGCCATCATCGCGGTGACGGCCGGCTCGATCGCCGTTTTCCTCGCCGGGCGGCCCTTATGGATTGTGATCCAGCGCTGGATGATGGGCACTGTGCTGACCGCGCTGGCCGTCAAGATGGCAACCGACGCGCAACGCTGATCGGTCCTACATCGGCCGCCTGACCTGCTGTGCCCGCTCCGGTTCGACCACCCTGCGGTAAAGATGCCAGGTCGCGTGGCCAAGGATGGGCATGACGACGGCAAGCCCGGCAAATAGCGGGATCGAGCCGATGACCAGGAGCACGGCGACCATCAGGCCCCACAGCGCCATCTGCAGCGGGTTTGTCATAACTGCGCGCGCCGACGTCTCGACTGCCGAGACCGCGCCGACGTCACGATCGAGCAACAGCGGAAAGGCGACGACAGTCGTCGCCAGCACGATCGCGGCGAAGGCGAACCCAGCCGCGTTGCCGAGCAGGATCAGCGTCCAGCCCTTGCTGGTCGTCAGCACCTCGCGAATAAAGCCGACGATAGAGGCCGGAGGCTGATTGCCGTACAGACTGGTGTAGATCGATTGCGCGGTGAACAGCCAGAGCAGGAACAGTACCACCAGCATGATACCGATGACCGCAATCGCGGGCAGCGCCGGGGAGTGGCGCACGTCGAGCGCATGCCACCAGGATGTATCCATGCCGAACTCGCGCCGGCGGCTGATTTCGTAAAGGCCGATAGCGGCGAACGGACCGACCAAAGCGAAGCCGGACATCAGCGGATAGATGAGCTGGATGGCGTTCGAGCCCGACGTCCACTGCGTCAGGATCAGGCCGACCACCGGATAGATCAGGCACAGGAACACGTAATGCGACGGCTTGGCCCAGAAATCCTCTACGCCGAGACGGAGCGCATCGAGCAGATCCTCGGTGCTGATGCGGCGCACCGTGGGCTGTACATGCATTCCACCTGCGTCCGCCATGACATGAAAGCCGGCCATAACCTTTCTCCCGTGTGTCGGGGCGGCCACCGCCAGGATGGCCGCCCGCAGCTGCCACTTCAAGAACGGCGATATGATAGCCGATCTCGGCACGCTTGTCGCCACCGCCCGGCGCCGGGGCGCCGGGCGGCTGAACGAACAGATTAGGCCGCGAAGCGATCGATCACCTCGGCCAGCGGTACGTGACCGAGGCAAGCGCCGGACCCGGCGGGCTTTTCGCCAGCCTCGACAGCGAGCGCGTATCGCACGGCCGGATTGGCTTCGATGCTGGCGGCGTAGCGCCGCCAGCTTAGGATAAGCGGCGCCGTCGACCGCCTGGTGGAACTCCGCCCAGCGCGCCACGCCGATCAGCGTGGTATCCGCAAGCGTCAGCCGGTCGCCGATCAGGAATTCCGTGTCGAGGATCATCGCCTCGAGCTGGTCATGGCGGTTGGTAACGACCTTGCGGCCAAAGTCACGCAAGGTTGCCAGCAACACCGGATCGGCCGACTCCATTTCATATGCAGCCCAGAGCGGGGTGAAAGCGGCGGTGAAACCGGTGTTCACGAAAGCCGTCAACTGATGCATCCGGTCGGCTTCCGGCGAGCGGGGCTCGAAGCTGATACGACGTTGCGTATCGCGTGCTTCGAGCCAAGCGGCAATCGCCATGGTCTCGGTGAGCACCCTGCCTTGGTCCGTAATCAACACCGGTGTTTCCTGGCGGCCGTTGATGCTGGCATAGGCATCGTTCTTCATTTCAGTGAGCATATCGACCCGACACAGGCGGTAGGGTTGTCCGAGGCGTTCAAATGCAGCGACAAGCCCCATCGAACTTCCCAGCGGGAAGCCGTAAAGGAGAATAGGTTCCATTTCTTTGTCTCTTCCATGATTTAGGGATTACGCTGCGCAGCGAAACTTGACCCTAAACGCTGGTCGCCCCATGTAAATTACGCACTATTCTGTAACCAGGTTCCCGCCATGAAAGACGTCGTCTCACGCTGCCCGATCGAAGAGACCATGCGTGTGCTCAGCGGTCGCTGGCCCACCTTGCTGCTCTACTATCTCAAGGACGGGACCAAGCGCTTCAGCGACCTGAGGCGTGACAACCCGACAGTGTCGCACCGCATCCTGGCGCTCGAACTGCGCAAGCTGGAGGAAGCCGGGATCGTGCGGCGAACGGCGCATGCCGGCTATCCGCTACGCGTGGATTACGACCTCACGGAGCCCGGGCTCAAGCTTGTGCCGCTCATCGACGCCCTTGGCGACTGGTGGGAACATACCGAGGACGACCGGGCCGGCCGGGTTACATCGACGCCGGAAACGAGTCTGGACACAGCCGCCTAGCCGGTGGTGAAAATCGGACGCTTGCCACCCGAGGCTGGACAGCCGCTTTGGGTCGGATCCGGGCCGAATACCGAAATGCACCGGCAGCGCCAGAAGCTTCATTGCCGAGCAGATACTCTAACGTCGCATTTTGGGCCGCAAGCGGACTGGCCGCTTTTAGGTCCTTGGACCATCGATCCGGCCTCAGTTCGGATCTGCCGACGTTGCTTTCGACCGGTCCTGTGACCACGGCGGCTTCCACCGGATCGCCAGAAAAGCGAGGGAAGCGAGGGAAGGCAGCGTCAAGTTCGAGCCAGAGATTAAGAAGAACGGAGCCATCGCCGCATCGGCGTCTGCCTCCGTGGGTATGGACGGATTCACTCATGCGCAATATGAATGGGGATAAGGCCTGCCGTGGCGCTCACATTTTCGCTGCGTCGCTAAGGCAGGTGGCGCTCGTTCAATGCCGCTGCGCGCGGCCAGCAGAAGTGTCGATATCAGGGGGATCTGGTCAATGACCGACAACAAGCCAGACGTTACCAAGGATTGGCAAGCGACGCAGGGCCAGAAGTCCTCCGCCACGCGTCTTCGCCTTTTCGCCGCACTCTCGTGGATCGTCGCAATTGGCGGCGAGATCTACGGGATTATGCTGCTTCGCCAGAACAAGTTCGACCAGGGACACCTGCCGCTGATCATCGGCCTTCTGGTCGGCATCGCGATTTTCGCAATCGCCGGCAACTTGCTGTGGAAGGCGGCCAACAGGCACGATCCGGCCCGTGCATCCGACGCGGCCAGGTTCTTCTTCCAAAACCAGCTCGGCGCAATCATCACGCTGATTGCCTTCCTCCCGCTGGTTTTCCTGATCCTCACCGACAAAAACATGGATCCGCGGACCAAGAAGATTGCCGGCGGCGTCGGCGCTGCGCTGGCCGTGCTCGCGACGGTCACGGGGATCAGTTTCAAACCCCCGTCGGTCGAACAGTACACCCAGGATATGAACGCATGCGCAGCCCAGATCAAGTCGGGGCAGCCCACCACCGCCTGTTCGCCCGATGTCGCCGCTCAGGCGCAGGCGATCGCGACGGACACCGCCGCGGTGGCGGCGGCGACGAAGAACGCGAGCCACCCCGCCGGTCAGGATGTCGTCTACTGGATCGCGCCCGAAAACGGAGCCGCGAAGTCCGCCGAGCCGCATGTTTTCCACCTCTGCGCAGGCGTGAGTCCGCTGAAGGACAAGACCGTGAATAGTGGCTCCGTGACGGAGGCCTATGCACAGAACGCCATTCGCATCACGAAGCAGATCGATATGGAACAGAAGCAGTGCGGGTTCACCGCCACAACCAGCACCAACTGAACCCGCCTGCGCTCGCCCCCGCACGAGCGCCTTGGATCAGTGGGGCGTCGTCAGCGGAGCTCGGTCCTTTTGTTGCGCTGCGGGTCGGCTTGCGCGAGATTCTAGTCCCCTGCCCGGCAAAAGCCATGATCACCGCTATGTCAGGCGGGCATGACCGTTGCGAGAATCGAAAATGATGAAGGCAAACCTGGCCTAAACAGGCGCATGCTGCTCAGAGCTGCCGGCCTTGGCGCCCTTGCCGGGCTCACCGCCTGCGCAACGGCTGTGCTGCCCACCGGCGAAGGCGCCGGTGTCTCTGCCTCCGCCGCCGGCACGCTGGCCGGCATCCGCGCCTCGGCCGGCCTCGCGCCGCTTCTCCCAGATCCTCAGCTCGAACGGGCAGCCCTGCAGCAGGCCGGCTATATGGCGCGCGGCGGCCGGATGAACCACACCACCGGCTGGGGCAAGGACTTTGCCTCGCGCGTCAAAGACAACGGCATTGCCGGCGCTGCCGCCGAAAACATCGCCGAAGGCCGCTTCGACCAGCAGAAGCTGTTCGATGTCTGGGTGCATTCGCCAGGCCACCGCCGCAACATGCTCGACCCGCGCTTCACCCGCTTCGGCCTCGCCTATGTACGCGACGGCCGCGACAGCACGCTTCACTATTGGTGCCTTGTGCTCGGCAGATAATTTCCGCCATTTGGTCGGCGGAAGCCTGCCGGGCGACCGACCCGTCAGTCTTTGCGGCCGCCGCCGAGCAATTCCTCGATGTCCTGCGCACAAACCGGTCTGCTGAAATGATAGCCCTGCATTTCGTCGCAATTGTTCCTGCGCAGGAAGGCCACCTGATCATCTGTCTCAACGCCCTCGGCGATGACCCTCAGGTTGAGATTTTGCCCCAATGAAATCACCGCGCTGGCCACAGCCTGGTCGTTCTCGTCGGCGGCGAGGTCCTTGATGAAGGACTTGTCGATCTTCAGCCGCGCCACGGGAAAGGTCTTGAGTGCGCTGAGGCTGGAATAGCCTGTGCCGAAATCATCGATCGAGATCTGGACACCCAGGCTTTGCAGAGCGTTCATGGTGGCGACGGCGAGCTCGATATCCTGCATGATAAGGCTCTCGGTCACCTCCAGCTCGAGATACCTGGCCTCCAGGCCGCTGTCCTTCAGCGCGCTGACGATGCGATCGATCAGGTTGCGTTCCCTGAATTGCCGCGGCGACACGTTCACGCAAACGGTCAAGGGCGGCAGCCCGGCGTCTTGCCAGGCTTTGTTCTGCCGGCACGCCTCATGCAGAACCCAGTCGCCGATCGGTACGATCAGACCTGTCTCCTCGGCGGTCGGGATGAACGTCGTCGGCATTACCGTGCCAAGCGTTGGATGGTTCCAGCGTATCAGCGCCTCGACCGCAAAAACCCGACCTGACCGAAGGTCCACCTGCGGCTGGTAGAGCAGCGTGAATTGCGAACGCGCCAAGGCGTTTCGCAACTCTTCCTGAAGCACGAATTTTTCATGCGCCCTGGTGTTGAACTCGGGAGCGTAAAACTGGAAATTGTCGCGACCGAACTCCTTGGCTCGATACATGGCCGCGTCGGCATTTGCCAGCAGCGTATCGGGATCCGTCCCATCCTTGGGATAGTTGGCAATGCCCATGCTGGCCGTCGCCCGCACAAGATGCGCTCCGAGCTGAACCGGCTCGGCGAGTGCCGCCCGGAGCTTTTGCAAGGTCTCGGAGACGAGATCGACGTTCGCCGGCTGGTCGAAAAGTACGACGACGAATTCGTCGCCGCCGAGCCGCACGACGGTATCGGTCGCCCTGACGCAGTCGACCATGCGACTTGCGACGATCTTCAGAAGCTCGTCTCCGGCATTGTGGCCGAGCGTGTCGTTGACGAATTTGAAATTGTCCAGATCGATGAACACCACCGTCACCCAGCGATCGTATCGCTGGGCGTACAGGACCGCCTGTGAAAGCCGGTCCTCGAGCAAGGCGCGATTGGGAAGCCCGGTCAGCACGTCATGGTTGGCCATGAAGTGTATCCGGTCTTCGGCCTGTTTGCGTTCGATGGCGATCCCGGCGATGCGCGTGGTGAAATCGATGAGGCGGGTCTCGGCCTCGGTCGGTTCGCGCACCGTCATCGAATACATCGCAAAGACGCCAAGCACGACGCCCTGATGCGACAGGATCGGGGTCGACCAGCACGAACGCAAACCGTGCGGCCGCGCGAGTTCGCGATAATCCTGCCAAAGCGGATCGTGCATGATGTCAGCGACAATCACCGGTTCGCGCCGATAGACTGCCGTTCCGCAAGACCCTGCCCGAGGGCCAACCGCGGCGCCGTCGACGGCGTTGGCGTAGTCTCTCGCCAGGCTCGGCGCGGCGGCGTGGCGCAAATGGCTGCCATCCTTGTCGAGCAGCAAGACCGAACCGAATATCCCCGCCAGTTGGGACTCAACCAGACGCATGAGCTGCTCGAGCACGTCTTCGAGGGGAGCGCTCTTTGCGATCATCTCGAGGATATGCGCCTGCCCGTCGCGCAGGATTTCCGCCTGCTTGCGCGCAGTGATGTCGCGGGCAATGCCGACGAGGCCGAAAATGTTGTTTTGAACATTGTGCAACGGCAGTTTCGTAGACAGGAACCATTTGCCGGTGCCTGACGCATCGACGACGAACTCCTCCTCGTCGATCATCGGTTGTCCGTCGCGCATCAGTTGCTGCTCGATGAGGCGAAATTTCTGCGCAAGATCCGGTGCGTGAAGGTCGAAGTCGCTCAGACCGATCATGTCGCTCGTGCTGTCTCGACCGCTGTCGGACGCAATGGCTCGGTTGGCGACGACGAAGCGGCTTTCGGTGTCCTTCACCCACATGTAGTCAGGCACCAGGTCGATCAGCGTCTGCAACGAGACGCCCGCTGCTGCCGGCGACGCTGCCCAGAGGTTGGGATTGAACGGATTGATATAGGCCGAGAGCTCGGCGTGGTTGATCTGCGTGTTGCGTACCAGCAGAACCGTCACCACCGACACGCCGATCGACGAGCCAAGATTGCGCACCAGGCTAAACAACGCCGTTGCATCGGTGCGGAAGCGTGCGTCGAGCGTGGCGAAGGCCACGGTGGACAGCGGCACGAAAACCATTCCCATTCCAAGGCCCTGGATGACGCCGGAGCTGAGGATAAGCCAGTTGTCCATCAGCGGCGAGAAGCTGGACATCGTGTAGAGCGACTGCGCGGTCAGCAGGAAGCCGATGACGACGAGAATCCTGGCATCGATCTTGTGCATGATCCGCCCGACGAACAGCATCGCGATCATCGTGCCGACACCGCGCGGCCCCAGGACGATGCCGATGGTGAGGGTCGGATAGCCGAAGATAGTCGACAGCATTGGCGGCAGCAGCGACATGCTCGCCAAGATGAGCACGCCCATGACAAAGATGAACGCCAGCCCGGTGACAAAATTGCGATCGAGGAAGATCTTCGGGTCGATAAAGGGGTGCTCCGCCGTCAACGTGTGGATGGTGAATACCCAGAAGCCGGTGATGGAAAGACCAAGCTCGATCCATATCTCGATCGAGGAAAACCAGTCGACCTCGCCGCCGCGATCGAGCATCAGCTGCAGCGCGCCGACACCGAGCGAGAGCATGGTGAAGCCGAAGAAATCGAAGCTGCGCACCCGCCGGGCGACGCTGGGAAGATATGCGGCCATGCCGAGGAAGGCGATGATGCCGACCGGCAGGTTGATGAAGAACACCCAGCGCCAGTTGAAATTCTCGGTCAGCCAGCCACCCAGCGTCGGGCCAAGGATTGGTCCCAGCATGATGCCGGCGCCCCAGATGGCCATTGCCTGGCCGTGACGTTCCCTGGGGTTGATGTCGAGCAGGAAGGTCTGCGACAGAGGTACGATGGCCGCGCCGAACACGCCTTGCATCAGCCGGAAGAGAACGATGGTCTCCAGGCTCCAGGCGATGCCGCACAGCATGGAGAAGACCGTGAAGCCGACCACGGCCGTCAGGAACAGCTCCTTGCGGCCGAAGCGATCGGCCAGCCAGCCGGTCACCGGCGTCATGATCGCCGCGGCAACGATGTAGGAGGTCAGCACCCAGTTGATGTTGTCGGGGGAGGCGCCGAGATCGCCGGTCATGGTCGGCAGCGCAACGTTGGCGATCGTCGTGTCGAGCGCCTGCATGATCGTCGCCAGCATGAGCGCAACTGTGATCAGGCCGCGGTGCGGTACTTCGCGAAAGGGTTCTGGGCTGCTCATGACGTAAAACTTCCAGCAGGTAACAAAAACGTGTACATTAGGTTTCCGGACGGCGAGGCCCTCGCTGTAGAGAGACCCTCATCGCGGTGGGACGCGAGCATCGATGTGGGGGTTACATCGACTGAGCGTCTCGACAAAGCGTGCGCCTGCCGCCCGGAAACCTGAGGACCGAAGATCCTGCGCGGCGTTGTCTGCTCAGGCAGGCTACAGCGCAGCCCGACCACGCATTCAACTTTTCCTGCGCCTCCCTCGGACCAATCCTGTCACCTGCATCCATCTCGCTGTTTGCTATGCGGCCGCTGTTAGGCCTCCTTACTTGGCCTCGCCTGCCGTGGCGCGGCGGAAAATGCTCGGCAGCCCGCGGGAAACGCCGGTGTCCACCGTGACGGTCGCGCTCATGCCGGTGCGCAGCGCCATCTTGGCGTCGGCATCGGCCAATTCCAGGCGGACCGGAATGCGCTGCGTGACCTTGACCCAATTGCCGGTGGCGTTCTGCGCGGGCAGCAGCGAGAACTCGGCCCCGGTGCCGGCGCCGATCGCCTTGACGGTGGCTTCGAACGTCTTGCCTGGATAGGTGTCGACCACGATTTCGGCCTTCTGGCCCGGCTTCATGTTGGTGAGCTGGGTTTCCTTGAAATTGGCATCGACCCAGGTGTCGCCGGTCTCGACCAGCGAAAACAGCGGCGTGCCCGAACCGACATACTGGCCGACCTTGAACGAAGCGGCCTGGCTGATGATGCCGTCGGCAGGCGCCTTGACCGTGGTCTGGACCAGATCGTAGGCCGCCTTGTCGCGTGCGGCGAGCGCCGCCATTACAGTTGGATGCTTGTCGGTCTCGATGTCGGGATTGCCGCCAAGTGCCGCCTTGGCGCTGACGATCCCTTGCTGGGCCACGGCCAGTTGCTGCTTGGCCTTATCGAGGTCGTTCTTGGCCTCGTCCAGCGACGACTTGGCGTTGATGCCCTTGTGGGCAAGGTCGGCGGCGCGGTCATATTGCGACTGCGCGTACTGGACCTGGCTTTCGTCGGACTTCTCCTGCGCCAGCGCCTGGCTATAGGCCGCACGCAACTGCTCGACATTGAGCCGCGCGCCCGCCACCGCCGCGTCGGCTTGGGCCAACGCGATCCGGTAGGGCTCGGGATCGATGGCGAACAACACGTCGCCCTGCTTGACAGACTGGTTGTCGAAAATGTCGACCTGAACGATGCGGCCCGCCGCATCGGCGGCTATCGACACCTTGGCCTGCTGCAGATTGGCGTTTTCGGTCTCCTGATAGCGGCCGCCGGTCACCCAGACATAGCTGCCGCCGGCGATCAACGCAGCGGGCAGCACAAACATCAAAAGGAAGCGGCCGGCACGACGCTTCTTCTTCGGCGCCACCGACGCCGGAGCTACCTGCGCAGCGACCGTTACCGGAGTTGCCGCCGGCTTCGCGGGAGCTTCCATCTCCAGCTTGGCCGCATTCTCATCTACTTTGGCTACCGCGTTCATCCTGCTGCGCCTTCCGTATTCTTCACTTTTTCCGAGGGCGGCGTGTCACCATCTGCAAGATTCTGCACCATTGTCTCCAGCGCCTTGACCAGGACGCGGCGATCTTCCGGCGAAACGCCAACGAGCGATTCTTCATAAACCTCGCCGGCAAGGCTCTTGACGTGGGCGTAGGCCGCGTTCGCCTTGGCGGTCGGGAAAATCATGCGCACCCGCCTGTCGGTTGCGTCCGGACGGCGCTCGATCCAGCCGCCCTCCTCCATGCGATCGACAAGACGCGAGACGCTGATCGGCTCGATTTCGAGAAGCTCGGCAAGCCGCGCCTGCGCGACACCCGCCTCCTTGGCGACGCGGACCAGAAGCCGCCATTGCGCCGAAGAAAGGCCAAAACCGCTGGCGCGCGCCTCGAAGCGCTTGCGCATCAGGCGCTGCACGTCGTGGATCAAAAAGCCCAATCTGTCGATGCCATCGGAAACCATGAGCGACATATATAATAAGCGTGCTCATAATTCAAGGAGCCGGATTATGCCAGAAGCCGGTAAGTGTGCATGGCAGTCAGTGCAGGGCGATCGTGGTTAGCAATTTATCACCCCGGACGCTTGTGACGAGTATGCAGAAGATCGGCGTTCAGATGCTCAGACTATCGATCTCATCCAGGCGGAAAAGGCTTCGATATGCGCTTGTCGGGGGTGATTGGCTACGCTGGCAAGGTAAAAGCCATAGCCTGGCAGAGAGAGATCATGTGCCTTGACCAGCCTGCCAGCTTCGAGTTCGCCACTGACGACCACATCGCTGCAGATAGCGATGCCTTGGCCTGCCGCGACCGCGTCGATCGCGTGCAGCTCTTCGCGGAAGCTAAGGTCCCATGCCTGGTTGGCATTGGGGATGCTGGGATCGATCGAGCGTGCGATCGCCAGCCATCGCTGCCAAGTCGGCGCTTCCGGGTCGCGGTTCGTCCAATTGAAATGGATGAGCGGGTATTGCAGCAGATCGGCGGCGCGCTCGATCTGTCGGTCGCCTCCTGCGAACAGCTCCGGGCTGCATACCGGAAAGAATGCGTCCCGAAAAATTTCCTGCGCGGGAACATCCCGCGGCATCCTGCGCGCATAGCGGATCGCGACGTCAGCGTCACCGGCTCGCAGGTCCAGAACGGCGTCTGTCCCGATGATCTCCAGTGGAATGTTCGGATGCTGTTCGCGCCACTTCGACAGGCGCGGAACCAGCCATCGGCTGGCAAATGCATTTGGGCTCGTCACGCGCAACGGGCGTTGGCCAACACCGGCCGAGGCTGATGCTATTGCCGCAGCGAAAGCGTCGAAGCCGCTGCAAATTACCGGGAATAGCCGTTCGCCCACGCCTGTGAGCACGAGCGGTCGTGGGCGCCGCCGGAACAGCAGTTGCCCACAGACCTCCTCCAGCAATCGAATCTGGTGGCTGATGGCCGTTGGCGTCACTCCGAGTTCCGTCGCGGCCTTCCTGAAGCTCATCAGCCTGGCAGCGGCTTCGAAGGCGCGAAGCGACCCGAGCGGCGGAAGTTTTCTCATCCAGGCAGTTTAGATGAATTTAGCTCATCCAGCGACTGAGATATTCGATTTTGCAGCGAATGGCGCCGCATGAGATCATTATGATCCGACACATGTCGGTGAACGAAAGCGGCCTGTCCAACCGTGCCAGATCACGAAGGGTATCCCTCGATGAGCATGTTCAAGCTTATAGACGGTTCCGAGCCGACGTTGCAGGCGCCAGATATCGCCCGGCTCAGGCAGGCGATTCGCGGCGATCTGATCCTTCCGGACGACCCTGGCTATGACCAGGCGCGCAGAGTTTGGAATGGCATGGTCGATAAGAGGCCGGCGGCTGTCTTCTATTGCGCCGAATCCAGCGATGTCGTCACGGTCGTCAACTTCGCCCGATCGCAAGGCTTCCTCGTCGCCGTCCGCGGCGGTGGTCATAACGTCGCCGGCAGTTCGGTATGCGACGGCGGCGTGGTGATCGATGTGTCACGCATGAAGCGGATCGAAGTCGACCCGAACCGCCGCGTTGCGCGCGCAGAAGCCGGCTTGAACCTGGGCGAGTTCGACGCAGCCACACAGGTCCATGGTCTTGCGACGACCATGGGTGTCAACGCGGATACCGGCATAGCCGGACTGACACTCGGCGGCGGGTTCGGCAAGCTTGGCCGCAAACATGGACTGAGCTGCGACAACCTTGTCGCTGTCGAAATCGTGACGGCGGACGGTCGGTTGCTCACGGCAAACGCGGCCGAAAATGCAGATTTGTTCTGGGGCATTCGGGGCGGCGGCGGCAATTTCGGAATAGTCACGACTTTCGAATACAAGCTCCATCCCGTGGGTCCGCTCCTCATCGCGGGATCGATGCTATACCGGTACGAAGAGGCACGCGAAGCGATGCGGTTCTACCGTGCGTTCTCGAGCGGCGCCCCGGATGAGCTGAGCCTGGATGCAGCACTTGTGACGGCGCCCTCGGGCGAACGCTTCTTCAGCATATCGGCGTGCTACATCGGCCCACTCGACGAGGGCGAGCAAATCATTCAACCTCTGAGAGAGTATGGCACGCCGGTTGAGCGCCGGATTGCTCCTGTCCCCTATCTTCAAATCCAATCGGCCGGGGACAGCCTCTTTCCGCGCGGGCGGCGCTACTACTGGAAGGCGCAGTTCATGCGCGAAATCACAGATCAGGCGATCGATAACATGCTTGCGGCTTACATGACTGCACCCAGCGAATCGCTTCTGGTCCTGCAGCAGGTTGGCGGCGCCATCTCGCGAGTACCGGCGGACGGAACGCCCTACGCCAACCGAGATGCACTTTACGATTGCTTCCCGATATCGATCTGGGACAATCCGTCTGACGACGAAACGCACATCCGATGGGCGCGTGACCTGTGGGATGCAATGAGACCGTTCTCGACCGGCGGCGTCTATGCCAACAATCTCGGCGAAGAGGGCACTGATCGGGTTCTGGCAGCTTACGGCGAGAATTATCCGAGGTTGGCCGCACTAAAAAACAAGTATGATCCCACCAATTTCTTTCGCTTGAACCAAAACATTAAGCCTATGACCTGAGCGACCGCCGCAGGCTGATGCTCGAAATTCTGCGGCGCTGCTACAACTCCAAATTCCAGTTCTGGCCGACCAGATCCTTGCCGAAGGAATGGTGGCGCTCCTCGTTGGTCAATTTAAAGCCCGCAGCCTCATAGATGTGGCGGGCGGCGGCGAGCACGTCATTGGTCCACAGCGTCAGTGTCCTGTAGCCCGTGGCGCGGCAGAAGCCGACACATTCCTCGACCAGCTGCTTGCCGATGCCGAGGCCGCGCGCCGACGGCTCGACATAGAGCAGGCGCAACTTCGCCACCGCGTCCGACTGGCGCACGACGAAGACCGAGCCGACGACCTCTCCTTGCCGCTCGGCGATCCAGCTGCGTTCCCATCTCGGATCGAAGGATTTGACGAAGGCACCGAGGATTTCGGCGACCAGCGCTTCATAGGTTTCGTCCCAGCCATATTCCTGCGCGTAGAGCAGGCCCTGGCGATGGATGATCCAGCCGATGTCGCCGACTTGCAGAGGCCGCAGCATATAGGGAATTTTGGGCTCGGCGCTTCCGCCCAGCAGGCGCTGCACCGTCTGCATGGCCTTGACCAGCCTGTCCTGTTCGGCAACCGAAAGCCGGTCGAGCAAAGCCGCGACCTGGTCGTGCGAACCCTGGTTCAGCGGCGCGAAGGCCTGCCGCCCGGCCTTGGTCAGCGCGATCGACGAGCGCCGCGCATCCGCCTCGATCGTGGCACGCTCGACCAGATCACGCTCCTCGAACTTCTTCAGCAGCCGGCTGAGATAACCGGCATCGAGGCCGAGATCGCGCGCAAGGTCGGTGGCGGTCAGGCCATCGCGATGCGCCAGCTCATAGAGCACCCGCGCCTCGGTCAGCGAGAAGGTGCTTTTCAGCAGCCCTTCGTCGAGCAGCCCGATCTGGCGGGTATAGAAGCGGTTGAAGGCCCGCACCGCGTCGATCCGCTCCTTGCCTGGGTGATGATGAATGGTCATGGCATCCTCCTCCGGGCAAGATCAGCCATTTAGTTGACTTAGTCAAGTATCCGTCTGAAGCAATTGTCCTGATGATGCTCACCGAGCGCCTTGACTCGCGCGAGTTGCCAGCCTATTTCAGCGCCACGTTAGCACTCCCCCAAGATGAGTGCTAACCACATGTCCGGCGCCGCCGGACGGAGGAACTGTTCTCACCATTCTCATCGAGGAATAAAAAATGGCAAAGTCGAAGTTCCGCCCGCTTCATGACCGCGTGGTCGTTCGTCGGGTCGAATCCGAATCCAAGACCGCGGGCGGGATCATCATCCCCGATACGGCTAAGGAAAAGCCGCAGGAAGGCGAGATCATCGCCGTCGGTTCCGGCGCCCGCGACGAAGCCGGCAAGCTCGTCCCGCTGGACGTCAAGGCCGGCGACCGCATCCTGTTCGGCAAGTGGTCGGGCACCGAAGTCAAGCTCAATGGCGAAGACCTTCTGATCATGAAGGAATCCGACATTATGGGCATCATCGGCTGAATATCGGCCTCACCCTCATTTAAATCTTCGGGCTCAATCCAAGCCCCTGCCAGGAGCTAAAAATGGCTGCCAAAGACGTAAAATTCTCCCGCGACGCTCGTGAGCGCATGCTGCGCGGCGTCAACATCCTCGCCGACGCGGTGAAGGTCACGCTCGGCCCCAAGGGCCGCAACGTCGTCATCGACAAGTCGTTCGGCGCACCGCGCATCACCAAGGACGGCGTCACTGTCGCCAAGGAAATCGAGCTTGAGGACAAGTTCGAAAACATGGGCGCGCAGATGGTCCGCGAAGTTGCTTCGAAGACCAACGACATCGCCGGCGACGGCACCACGACCGCGACCGTTCTGGCACAGTCGATCGTCCAGGAAGGCCACAAGGCGGTTGCCGCCGGCATGAACCCGATGGACCTCAAGCGCGGCATCGACCTCGCCGT